>CAZLRN010000091.1:0-12509 GCA_964561715.1 uncultured Spirochaetales bacterium | reverse complement strand
GACTTACCCCGAGAACCTTTTGGGAACGGTCGTGAGGTGCGTTGCCTGCTTTACAGCGACGTGAAGCGTCTGCAGGAAGAATCCCGGGCTGGAGAGGAGAGCGAATGAAAGAGCACACGGCCCGGAGCCTCCTGGAGATCCATAACCTGAAGATGCACTTCCCTGTACGCCACGGCATGCTGCGTGGGGTGGAAGGTTGGGTCAAAGCCGTGGACGATGTCAGCTTCGACATCCGGGAGGGGGAAACTATCGGTCTGGTCGGAGAGTCCGGGTGTGGCAAGACGACTCTGGGGCGAAGTGTCGTTCGCGTGTACGACCCGACGGCCGGCCACGTGTTCTACGAGGACGCTCACGGGAACAGAGTCGACCTGGCGGCACTGCATCATAGAGAGCTTCGTCCGTACCGTCGCGAAATCCGCATGATCTTTCAGGACCCTCAGTCGTCGCTCAATCCCCGCCTGCCGATTCTCCGCATTATCGGTGAGTCGCTCCTCGTGAATGGTGTTGCCAGAGGCAAGGAGCTCGAAGACCGAGTGGCCGAGCTTCTACGCCGCGTGGGTCTTCGACCGGAATACATCAGACGGTATCCCCACGCCTTCAGCGGCGGCGAGCGTCAGCGGATCGGCATCGCCAGAGCCCTGGCTCTCGGTCCCCGTCTGGTGATTGCAGACGAGGCGGTTTCGGCCCTGGATGTCTCGGTGCAGGCGCAGACTCTCAATCTGCTGCAGGATCTCCAGGAAGAATTCCAACTGACGTACCTTTTCATTGCCCATGACTTGAGCGTAGTACAGCACATCAGCGATCGCGTCGCTGTGATGTATGTAGGCAAAATCGTGGAGCTGGCGCCAACGAGGCAGCTCTACTTCCATCCCAAACACCCCTACACCGAAGCTTTGATGTCGGCGGTTCCCAAACCCGATCCCCGTTTCCGCGGCAGGGGCGCCCGCGTGCGTCTGGCCGGCGAGGTGGCGGATCCTGCCAACCCGCCTAGAGGCTGCTATTTCCACCCGCGGTGTCGGTATGCCCAGGAGCGGTGCCGTCTCGAGGCTCCGGCGTTGCTGGTTGTTGGCGATGGTCATTCGGCGGCCTGTCATTTCGCCGAGCAGCTGGAGCTTCGCGGCGTGGCCACCGAAGCGGCCGATGCCGGCCGATAGCATTCCGATTGTCGTGCTGTCTGTCGGCGCTACGCCCTCGGGCTTGTTCAACGGGTGCAGCCTCGAAGGCCAGAGCGCCGACTGGATCTGCGACTCGTTAAAAGCCCCGGAACAGGAGAACGAAGTGAGCACGAACATCTTCGAACGACCCATGCGCTGGGCCCAGCTAACCCTCGTGGAGAATGATCCGGGCCGATTCGATCCGGACTTCTGGCTGGACTACTTCCGTCGGGTTCATGCCGACGGAGCGGTCCTTAGCGCTGCAGGCTGTATCTGCTACTATCCGACGAAAATCCCTTATCACTACAAGAGCAAGTGGATGGGCGAGACAGATCCCTTCGGCTATCTCGTGGACGGCTGCCGGAGGATGGGGATGGCTGTGATCGCCAGGAGCGATCCCCACGCAGTGCATCAGGATGCGGCGGATGCGCATCCGGAGTGGCTGCACATGCGCGAGGACGGCAAGCCCTGGCCCCACTGGTCAACGTCCGGTCTTTGGGTGACTTGTGCTCTGGGCCCGTACAACTTCGAGCAGATGACGGCGGTTCACCAGGAGATGGTGGAGCTCTACGACATTGACGCCATCTTCTCGAATCGGTGGTCCGGCCATGGAGTATGCTGCTGCGAGAGCTGTCGGCGCTTGTTTCGTGAAGCCGCAGGATGGGAGATCCCGAAAGGCTCTTATGATCCGAGGGATGAACAGTGGAGAGCTTACCAGATCTGGCGGGAGAATCGGCTCTTCGAACTCTGCTGCGCTTGGGACATAGCCATCAAGGAGATTCAGCCCAAGGCGTGCTATATCCCCAATAGCGGAGGGGGCGCGCTCAGTCGTATGAACATGAAGCGTCTGGGAGAAATCGTGTCGATCCTCTTTGCAGACCGGCAGGGTCGGCGGGGCGACATGGCGCCGTGGGCGAATGGGCAGAACGCTAAAGAGTACAGGGGTGGTATGCCGGAAAAGCCGGTTGGCGGCATTTTTAGTGTCGGCGCCGGAGAGAAGTACCGCTGGAAGGACTCGGTGGAATGGGGAGCCGAGCTCAAGATCTGGGCGCATGACGGCATTGCCCATGGTCTTAGGCCCTGGTTCACGAAGTTCGGCGGTGTGATCCATGACCGGCGATGGCTCTCGGTTGTGGAGGAGATATACGGCTGGCACCACGCCAACGAGGCCTACCTGCGGAACAGCCGGAACTTAGCTAAGGTTGCGCTTGTCTATTCGCAGCAGACGGGTGCGTTCTACGGTGGCCCCAAGGGGCACCCAGCGGACCCGCATAAATGGGTTGAGGACCCAATCAGCGGAGTCTACCAGGCGCTCGTGGAGGCGCGTATTCCCTTTGAAATGATCCATGAGGGGTATCTCGATGCCCGCCATCTAGCGCCTTTTCGAACGTTAATCTTGGCAAACGTGGCGGCCCTCTCTGATGAGCAATGCGAGCAGATCAGGGCATTTGTGGAGGAGGGCGGACGGGTGGTGGCCACTTTCGAGACATCTCGCTATGACGAACGCGGACGGCTACGATCCGATCTGGGATTGGCGGATCTGTTCGGGGTGACAGTCAGCGGTGAGGTCGAAGGCCCGAGCAGGAACTCCTATCTACGCATTCACCACGACGCAGATGCCGGTCTTCTGTTTTCCGGTCTGAGGGATGCCGAGCGAATCATCAACGGCGTGCACCGCCTGCCTGTGGAGGCGACGATCGACTTCTCCCTCAAACCTGTCACATTTGTGCCTTCCTATCCGGACCTGCCGATGGAGGAGGTCTACCCGCGGGTAGAGGATTCGGGTCACCCGGAGATCTACCTCCGCGAGACCAGGAAGGGGAGGGTGGTCTATATCCCCTGGGATATCGCCCGCTCTTTCTGGGAGCTGCTGACCGCGGATCACGGCAAGCTGCTGGTCGGTGCGGTCCAGTGGGCCCACGACCAGCGGCATCCCGCAGCGGTTATAGGCCCGGGATTCGTGGATGTTGCCGTATGGCTGCAGGAAAGCTCGCTGACTGTGCACCTGGTGAACATGACCAACCCAATGGCCATGAGGGGAGCTTTCCGAGAGCTGATCCCTTGCCCTGCGCAGAAGGTCGAAATCATGGTGCCCGAGGGGGCCGTTGTGAAAAAGGTGAAGCTTCTTACCGCCGGGTCCGAGCCGACGTTCGCTGTGCAAGCGGGCATTCTGTCTTTGACGGTTCCGCCCTTTGAACTGCACGAGGTCGTAGCTGTAGATCTGCAGTAACGATCCGGGGCGGCGGGCATGGAGCTGACGAGTCATGTTTTTCTAATAAGGCAACGGCAATAGCTATCCGTATTATTATCTCTTCAAGAAGTTCTTCCCCGTGAGCCAGTCACCATCGCCGGTTAACCCCGCGAAACCTTACGCCTGCACTCTCGCCTGCCTCAGTCGCGACAGTCGCGGTGGCCTAATCTTGATTGATATCCAGGGTGCATTTTGTGAGCTTGATTTTTCATTCTGGTGCTGATGCAAAAAAAAGCAAATGGCCTTCTGTTCGGTGGAAAAAGGCCTGACCATATTGGACACCTCGAGTTGGGATAAAAAGCAAAGTCGACGACCCCCTTTGGTATCCTACGAATTGTGCTGCTATTACGAAGTCCCGGCGGTTATTTTGAAGATCCTTTCAACAGCCCGGCTATGAAGTACTTGGAAAGGAAGGCGTAGAGCAGCAGGATCGGCAGATAGGTCCGGTCGGCGATGTAAAGATATCCTTGACCTCTTTAAACGATGTGGCCAATCCCCAGAGGAGAGGAAAGAGGACCAGACGGTCAGTATGAGAATAACGATGTAGATAAAAATGGTAAGAATCCTGCTCCGGTTCATCGCTTCCTTTTTCCCCCTTTAATAGATCGTTTCTGTCTTCAGCATTCTGATGTATCCCACCGCCAGGGCGATGTTGACCACAAAGAGGATGAGCGCATTGACCGAGCCGTAGCCCAGCCTGAGATAGTCAAAGGCCACCCACCACATGTACAGCGGGAGAACGGTGGTGGCACGGGAGGGACCCCCTCCCGTGATCGTGATCATGAGTGTGATGAAGTTGAAGAAGTGAATCATCAGAACCACCATGATCACGAGCAACGTCGGTTTCAGAAGCGGTACCGTTAAATTAAAAAAATTTTGAAATGTGCTGGTGCCGTCGACCGTGGCGGATTCGAAGATCTCCTGGGGCATCGAGATGATGGCCGCATAGAAGAGGAGAACGGTAAAGGGCAGCATTTTGCACACCCTGGCCACCGTTACCATCACGAAGGCGAGGGTTGGGCGCGAAAGCCACCCGATTCTCGGAATGCCGAAGTAGCCCAGGGTTTCGTTGAGGATTCCGAACTAGGCGTTGAGGATCCACTTCCACAGGATACCGGTAATGACGTAGGAGACGATTCACAGCATGATCACGATGTATTTGAAGACGTCTATGACCCTGCCGGGTTGAGCGATCAGGACCCCCACAGCCAATCCAGCGATAAGAGTGATGATCACGCTGATCGTCGTGTAAACGAAGGAGATACGGAGGGATTCCCCGAAATAGTCGTCCTTCAAAATCCGCAGGTAATTCTCGAGGCCCACGAACTCCAGTCTGGCCAGACCTCCTTTGAAGAAGGAGAGATAGATCGTGTACGTGAGCGGGTAGAAGGCGATGATAAAGATGATGATGAGAGCCGGAAGCACCGACAGGTAGTTGAACTTGTTTCGGTAGAGGTAGTGGAGCACCCCGCCTGTCTTCATGCCTTCCTCCTCGACCTTCTTCATGAAGGCCCGTCCGGGACCGCCCCAGAGCTGATCCGGCGTCAGCGACGGAGTCGCCCACATGTCCAGCTCGATAACCTTGCCCTCGCCGGTGCTGGGTTTCCCGCTGCCAAAAGCGAAACCCACAGAAAACAGCATCATCAGCGCGAGCAACATGATCAAGGATTTCTTCATTTTTTCCTCCTTAACTGGCGGTTATGGATTTTTCGCAGGAATCGGAGTAACGAATCTTGCTCCGTCAGCTCGTTCCTGTCAGACGTAAGAAGGGCAGCAATCCTTCGAAACTGTGTTAATACAATATTGTCCCATGTGTTATTAATACCAAAAGGGTAGCAGCGCCTCCGCTCAGTTTTGTCGTGTTACTAACGCTTGACAATGAGGGTGTTAATCATCACAATGAGAGCTTCCGATTCAACCTGACGAAGGAGGAAGAAATGCGCAAACTCTTAACGGTTCTCGTGGTTCTCTTTCTGGCAGCCGGTTTTGCCCTGGCGAGAGGTGCCGGTGAGGCAGCTGCGGCCAAGACCCTGGTTTACGGAACGACAGAGAAGCTGACAAACATGGATCCGGCCGAGGCCTATGACTTCCACACGTGGGAGATCTTTCAGAACATCTACAGGGGCCTTCTGGCTTATACGCCAGGAAAGACAGATCTGATTCCCGGCCTGGCCGAAAGCTATGAGTCCAATGCCAAAGGAGATCAGTACACGTTCAAGCTCCGAAAGAATCTCAAGTTCTCTGACGGATCCGATTTCAAAGCCAATGCCGTGAAATGGTCGATCGACCGAGTCATGGCGCTCGAGGGAGATCCTTCATGGCTGGTGACGGATTTTGTCAAATCCGTCGATGTGGTGGACGACTATACGGTGAGGTTCAATTTGAAAAACCCGTGTGGATATTTTCCATCTTTGGTCGCATCAGTCCCGTATTTTCCCGTCAATCCCGAAGTCTATCCTAAGGACAAGACGATCTGGGACCCCAGCGAGCTCACGGGAGGAGAACTGGTTGGATTAGGTCCCTACAAGGTTGTTTCCTTCAAGAGGGACGAGGAGCTCATCCTCGAAGCCAACCCGGCATATTACGGTGACAAGCCGAATATCGGCAGAATAGTCATCCGCTACTTTGCCGATGCTACGACGATGAGGCTGGCCCTGGAGAAGGGTGAGATCGATCTGGCCTTCAAGAGCATGAACCCGTCGGATATTGCAGACCTTTCCAAGAATTCCAATATTACGACTTACAAGCTCTCCGGACCCCAGATTCGCTACCTCTGTTTCGAAACATCGGAGAGTGTTTTCAAGGACAAGAGGCTGAGGCAGGCCTTCGGCGCCCTGATCGACCGGAATGATATCATTCAGAAGGTCTATCTCGGGCAGAACTCGCCTCTGTACTCCATGGTTCCCAATGGGATGATCTACCACACCGATGATTTCAAAGATGCGCTGGGTGACGGAAATGTCACCCTGGCCAACAAGCTGCTGGCCGAGGCTGGCTATACGGCGAGCAATCCTCTGGAGACGGAGTTCTGGTATACCCCGTCTCATTACGGGGATCCCGAGGTCAACATGGCCGAGGTCATCAAGGCGCAGGTCGAAAAATCCCCGGCTATGAAGGTGACCATCAAGTCCGCCGAGTGGGCCGCCTACAAGGAAAAGTGGAACAACAAAGAGATGCCCGTCTGGCTTCTGGGCTGGTACCCGGACTACATCGATCCGGACAACTACACCGCAGCCTTTGCCGGAACCGCAGGTTCGAAGGGAATGGGAATCTTCTTCTCCGATTCCGAGTGGGATAATTTGTTTATAAAGGAGCAGACCAGCACGGATTCCAAGGCACGCGAAGCGGTCTTCAAGGAGCTTCAGAAGCGCTGGACCGTGGAGTGTCCCACCGTTCCGATCTGGCAGGGTGATCTCTACGTCTTCACCAAGAAGAACGTCAAAGACGTCAAGATCGGCCCCACATTGATCTTCAACTACGACGTCATGCGCATGGAGTAACGAAGCTTTTGAGCCCGGGGGACCTCTCCCGGGCTCTTCTTTAATCCTGTCTTCAGGAAGCGGTCTGATTCCATCACAGATATGAAGAATCTTCTTCGATACGCCATTACGAGGATATTCCTGACCATTCCCATGCTCCTCATTCTTTTGACCCTGGTGTTCGTGGTTCTGCGGGTTATGCCCGGAGATCCGGTATCGGCCATGTTGGGTGGCCACGCTCCGGAGTACGTGATCGAACAGAAGAAGGAGGATCTCGGGCTCAACCGACCGGTTGTAGTCCAGTACTTCGACTACCTGGGTCAGCTCGTCCGATTCGATCTGGGTAAATCGATGATCTACAACCAGAAAGTCGTCACGCCCATAACGGAGAAGCTTCCGGCCACCCTGGAGCTAACCTTGGTGGGCATGCTCTTTACCCTTCTCATCGGGATTCCCTTGGGAGCCTATGCGGCAAGCCGCCGAAGAACGGGCCGCGATTTCGGTATCCGCCTGTACGGAAACGTGGTCTACTGCATTCCTGTCTTTTGGATGGGTCTGATGCTTCAGCTCATCTTCGGCGTCTGGCTGGATTGGCTGCCCATTGCAGGAAGGACCGGACCGAGGGTATTTGCCTCGACCTTCGAGGTTACCGGATTCTACGTGATCGACACGCTCCTGAGGGGGGATTTTGCCTCGTTAAGCGATGTTCTGATGCATCTCTTTCTGCCCTCCATCACACTGGGCATCGTGCTCTCGGGCGTTTTTGTTCGACTTACCAGAGCCAACATGCTGGATGTTTTGAAGAGCGACTACGTTCTGGCGGCCCGAGCCCGGGGCATTCCCGAAAAAAAGGTAGTCTATAAACATGCGTTGAAGAACGCCTTTATTCCGGTGCTGACCATGCTTGGCCTGCAGTTTGCCATTCTCCTGGGGGGAGCCATTCTAACCGAGACAACCTTTTCCTGGCCCGGCATGGGGCGCCTTCTGGTCGAAAGGATCTATCTCAGGGACTATCCGACGATCCAGGGCATCATCGTCATATTTGCCTTTTTCGTGAGTCTCGTGTCGCTGCTTGTAGATCTGATCTACGCGTTGATCGATCCGCGGGTCAAATACTAGGGGCCAAGGGGCGTCGAGAGGAGAGGATTTTGGAGAAATCGTTGGATAGCGCCAAAGCGAGATTTTCCCCGACATCGCTTTTAGCGCGGCCCGTGAGAGCCTTTGCCCTTGCCTATAAGAAGTATGGGGGTGAGTGGTGGATTCTGCTCGCCGGCGCGCTTATTATCCTCATCAACCTCTATATGGCCTTTTTCCCGGGCACCTTGGCCCCCTACGGTCCGCTGGATCAGGAAACTGGCCCGCAGCTGGCGGCCCCGAGTTCGGAGCATCCCTTTGGAATCGACAACCTCAAGCGGGACGTATTCTCCCGCATGATCTACGGGTCTCAAACCATTCTCGGAGTGGCCTTTGCCGCGGCCATTCTCTCATCGGCTATCGGTATCCCCCTCGGCTTGATTTCCGGGTTTCTGGGAGGCATTCTGGACAGAATCCTCTCTCTTATAATGGACTCCGTGTACTCCTTTCCGGGACTTATACTGGCCATCGCCTTTGCTGCGATGTTGGGACCCGGGGTGGTCAACATAACGCTAGCCGTCGCCGTCATCTATATCCCCACCTACTTTCGCCTTGTCAGGGGCCAGACTCTGACCATCAAGGAAGAGGTCTACGTGGAGGCGGCTCGAGCCATTGGCGCGCCGCGGAGGACAATCTTGGTCAAGTACATCTTCCCAAACGTTATTGCCACCGTAGTCGTGATTTTTTCTTTGAACATTGCCGATGCCATCATCACCGAAGCGGCCCTCTCATACATCGGTCTGGGGCTTCCGGCGGGGATTCCGGACTGGGGAATGGACCTGTCTATGGGTAAGAAGTTCTTACCTTCCGGCACCTGGTGGATGATCACCTTTCCGGGAATGATGATCAGCGTTCTGGCACTGGGTTTCACCATGCTGGGCGAGGGATTGTCCGAGATACTTAATCCGCGGCTGCTCGAGCGATAGGAAAGGTACGGATACAGAGAAGAGATGCAGGACAACATACTGGAGATCAACAATCTTTCCATCGCCTATCCAATCAGCATAGGCACGGTCGAGGCCGTTGAGGATGTGAGTCTTAACTTAGTCAAGGGAGAAGCCCTGGGCCTGGTGGGTGAGTCGGGTTGTGGCAAATCGACGCTCGGACTGTCGATACTCAAGTTGCTCCGACCACCGGGCCGGATAACCGGAGGTGAGATTCTCTTCGGGGGCAGAAATATCTTGGCCATGAAGGAGTGGGAGTTGCTGAGTCTCAGAGGGCAGAGCATCGCTATGGCCTTTCAGAATCCTCTCACCTCTCTCAATCCTCTCTTTCGGATCGACAGGCAGTTTCTGGAGACGATACAGCAGCACGAACCCCACATTAAGCGGGAGGAGGCGCTGGCCAGGGCGGAGAAGGTACTGGAGGAATTGGGAATCGAGACCAAGAGGCTCTACGAGTATCCGCATCAGCTCTCCGGTGGAATGCGCCAGAGAATGATGCTTGGTTTGGGACTGATCATGGACCCGGATGTCATTGTAGCCGACGAACCGACAACCTCGTTGGACGTGATTGTCGAAGCGGGATTTATCGATCTTCTCAACAGATTGAGGAAGCGCTACAATCTCTCGATTCTTTTGATCACCCATAACCTCGGGCTGGTTGCGGAGATTGCCGACAGGGTCGCCGTCATGTACGCCGGAAAGATCGTCGAAGTGGGAACATCGGACCGGATCTTCCACCAAGCGCTTCACCCCTATACCCAGGGACTCATTCGATGTGTGCCTAACATCAAGCTCGAACAGGAAGAGCTGGTCACCATGGCTGGCAATCCCCCGGATCTCGTCAATCCTCCGCCAGGCTGTCGCTTTGCACCCCGCTGCCACGAGGTAATGGACATCTGCCGTGATCAGGCGCCTCCCTTGAAGGAGTATGAAAACGAACAGAAGGCTGCATGCTGGCTCCACGAGAAGGGAGGTAGCTGATTGGAAGAGCTGTTTCGGGTTTCCTCCCTCACAAAAGAGTTTCCGGTTCAGAGGAATTTCATCGATCTCCTATTAGCGGGAAAGAGGCGTGAGGTGGTCCACGCCGTGGACGACATATCCTTTAGCATCGATAGGGGAGAGGTGTTCGGGCTTGCCGGTGAGAGCGGATCAGGCAAGTCTACCACAGGCCGACTGCTTCTCAGGCTCATCGAACCTACGGCGGGGAAGATCGAATACAAAGGGCGGGACCTGGTCGACATTTCGCAAAATGAGATGACGGCGCTGCGATCGAAGATCCAGATGGTTTTTCAGGATCCCAATTCCTCCCTGAGCCCGCGCATGAGCGTGGGGGAGGCTATCAGCCACCCGCTCAAGATACACCACCGCGGCAACGCGAGAGAGCAGAAGGCTCGCGTCCTCGACCTCATGGAAAAGGTAGGATTGACTCCGGCTGAGTTTCTCTACCGCAAGTATCCCCATCAGATTTCGGGTGGACAATGCCAGCGGGTGGTTTTGGCCAGGGCCCTGATCACAGGCCCGGAGTTTATCGTGGCCGACGAGCCTATCGCCATGGCCGATGTGTCGGTGCGGGCCCTCATTCTCGAGCTGATGAGACAGCTAAGGAACGAGTTCAACCTCACCTACCTCTTTATCACCCACGACCTGGCGACTGCTAAGTATCTCTGCGACAGGATCGCGATTATGTATCTGGGTCGGATTGTCGAAATGGGCACGAGGGATGAGCTGTTCGGCAATCCTCACCACCCCTACACGCGAGCGCTTCTGGATGCGGTGCCAGTTCCTGATCCCAATCAGAGGCGCGAAGAGGAGATACCACGAGGGGAAATTCCCAGCGCCATAAATCCTCCTGCGGGTTGTCACTTCCACCCCCGTTGCCGATTCGCCCAGGCTGAGTGCAGGGAGAGGCGCCCAGATTTCAAGGAGATCGCACCGGGACACCTATCTGCATGTGTGTTATAATGAGGCTGCTGCATATCGTTGGCTGCGCCCACAACCCAAACAAATCGCCCCATTTTTTATATGCATGCCAACTGCTTGCAGAGCAAGCTGCTTGCTCTGCAAGCTTGTAGCAATTCCGGCTCAGATCGGGCTCTGAAAATCTTGATAGAATAACAAGAAATTGAGCCGGAATTGCAAAGAGTAGAGTGATAGCAAGGAGGAACTAGGTGTCGAGATATCTTATTCCAGTGTTGCTCGTCGCAGTCCTATTGATTGCGGCTTGTGCCACACCGGCCCCGCGCCCGGGCTCCGAAGCACAGAAAAGCAACGAGCCCAAAGTCGAGAAGGTTTCTAAGACGTCGGATCTGCCTTGGCGATATCCGATTGCGGCAGGAGTCTGGTATCCAGGCGACGGACCGCTGTCTGATGACACCTACATCTACTACCACATACGGTGCTGGCCCGGCTGCCACGATCCCAATACCCAGCCTCGACGCTACAAATACTAGGCTGGGGTAATTCCTTCCAAATCTCGTCTCTCCATCCGCAAACCATCCGGAAACACCGGCGCGCCGGTGAGAGGGTTCAGCTCGGTATATAGGCCTTGAGTTGCTCCAGGTGTGCCGGGCTGGGCTTCAAATCCCCGCTTTCGAATCGCGCGAAGAGCTCGACGATCGCATCGTTCATCGGCGTCGGAATCCCGAGCTCTTTCCCCTTCTTCGCTATATAACCGTTGAGCTGGTCTATCTCGGTGCGTCTGCCTTTGATTACATCCTGAAGCAGTGAGGGACGGGGAGGCACGCCGAGCCTTTCGAGCTCTTCCGGGCTGAGCTCCCTCTGCCGATCCCGGCTCAACAACTTTTCTTTCAGCTTATTAACGGCCTTCCGCGTTGTGACCTCGGCAAACTGTTCGGCCGTCGTATCAGCGAAAGAGAGAGGATTCATCTCGATGCCCAGAGCCTGCCCGGCTCGGACCACCTCTGTTCCGATCATGACCCGGACTAACATAGCCAGTTCCTTCTGTTCGTCGGAAAGGACCTGCAGATCGGGTCCGATCAGCCCTGCTGCGGAATTGAACATGCAGTTGACCATCAGCTTGGTCCAACGAGCGCCCCAGATGTTGGTCGTGATATCGGTCGGCCCGACGGCCTGCAGCATCTCCGCAATCCTTTTGACCCGAGGTGTCGTCATACCGTTGAGCTCGCCGACGGTAAAGCTCTTGCCCGTCACCGCGGAGGTGCGCACCACTTTTGCAGGCTCATAGAGACCCGAGCTAAATGAAGGCACGCATCCTACTGTACGGGGGTATCCGATCACGCTCGCGACCAGCTCGTCGTTCAGCGCGTTTTGGGCGGGCAAAATAAATCCTGTCGGCGCGAGGACCGGCTCAATGAGATAGGTCGACCAGCGGGTGTCGTAGGATTTGACCGAAAGAAAGACGATGTCGAACTTCTCCCGCAGGCCGCTGACCTCACTCAAGTGAAGGGCCTTAGCGGGCACGGTGAAGCTTCTCCCCCGCTCGACGAGCTCCAGGCCGTCCTTCTTCATCTTTTCTACATGATCAGACCACTGATCTATCAGCGTTACATCGTGGCCGCCTTCGATC
>CAZLRN010000090.1:6547-12509 GCA_964561715.1 uncultured Spirochaetales bacterium | reverse complement strand
GATACGAGCGGCGTGGATTTTCCTGAGTTCGAAGTCGGGGATAAGGTAGCGACTCGATCAGCGGGGGCCAAAGTTCTGAATGCGATAGCTGCGGCGGTTCCCAACCTTGTTGGCGGTGCTGCGGATTTGGCTCCTTCGACAAAGACAGAGCTCTCTGGTGTGGGAGCTTTTCAGAAAGGCAGCTACGACGGGAAGAACCTGCACTTTGGCGTTCGAGAGCATGGCATGGGGGCTATTGTGAACGGTATGGCGCTGCACGGAGGACTGCGACCCTACTGCTCGACATTTTTTGTTTTCACCGACTACATGAGACCGCCCATCCGGCTTGCTGCTATGATGAAGCTTCCGGTCATCTATATCTTCACTCACGACTCGATTTTTGTCGGAGAAGATGGCCCGACTCATCAGCCCATTGAGCATCTCGCCGCTATGCGTGCGATTCCCGGCCTCACAACATTACGCCCTGCTGACGCACAGGAGACCGCCATGGCCTGGAAGATCGCGTTGCAGAACTCGAACGGTCCCACCGCCTTGGTGTTAACTCGACAAAACATCGTGGTGTTTCCCAAATCGGATGAGAATTGGAAGGAAAATATTCAAAGAGGCGCATACATCGTTCGCGACTCCAAGGGAGATCCGGACGTTGTTGTTGTTGCGACAGGCTCTGAGGTAGGTCTTGCCCTGGCCGCTGTGGAAAAGCTGAAGGACTCCGGCATTAGGGTTGTGTCGATGATTTCGCGGGAGCTTTTCGCCGAGCAGCCGCCAAAGACTAAAGAATCTCTTCTGCCAGGCGAGACAAAACACCTTGTCCTGGAAGCCGGGGTATCCTTTGGCTGGGAGGGCATAGCCGGCGCCGATGGATCTATCATGGCGATCAATCGCTTCGGCGAATCAGGACCTGGAGCTGAAGTTTCTGAGCATTTAGGATTAGGAGTGGATCGCGTCGTCGAGGAGATCAAAAAGCTAAAAGCTAAAACCTGAAACCTAAAACCTAGAAGTCGAAGAGCTTGAGAAAGTTATTTGGTACCTTTTCAGGGGTTTTTATACCTTCCTTCGAGGCTATTCTCGGGGCAGTGCTTTTTCTCATTCTTCCTATGCTCACGGGCATCATGGGCCTCTGGAGAATGGCCCTCATCGTCACTCTCGCCAATTCCGTCACCTTGGCTACAGCATTTTCTATAGCCGATTGTGCAACCAACCAACTCAATGTGGGCGGGGGAGGTATGTACGCCGTTTCGCGAGCATCCCTCGGAAAGGCCTTTGGAGGTTCCATCGGAATCCAGTTGTTTCTCGCTCAGTCCGCGTCGATTGGATTTTACTCTATCGGATTTGCGGAGCCCGTACAGGCGCTCGTGAACCGGATTCCTGTTGTCGCTCAGCTGATCGGCCACTTTGATCCCCTTGTCCAGAAGCAGATACTCGCCACAATCCTTGCCATTGCAGCCTTTATTGTCGGAGTTGTGGGTGCCAATTTCGTCGTCAAGGTTCAGTTTCTCATCTTCCTCGTGTTGATTGCCTCTGTGGGGGTTATCGGTCTTTCACCTGTATTGGCGGTCGCCTCGGGGGAGTCTCTTTTTAGCGGAGCTCTCAACTTGAAAGGGACGCCTTCTCTCCTTGGATTCTGGGTTGCCTTTGCCGCGTTCTTTCCGGCTGTGACCGGGATCGATGCGGGAGTGGGAATGAGCGGAAATCTCAGGGACCCGCGCAGGTCTCTGCCAAAGGGAACGTTTCTGGCCATAGGGGTGACCTTTCTCATCTATCTGGGAATCACTTTTGTTTTTAGCATGATTCAGCCCGATGTTCTCTATGAGCTGCCCGAGTCAGCGCGGCCGGTCGTAGTGCCAGCGGCTCGGATATTTAGTCGGGTTCCTCTCGTTTCTGCAATCATCTTCATCGGCATTCTCGTTGCAACCTGCTCTTCGGCGCTGGCCTATTTTCTTTCGGCTCCCGGTACAGCTCAGGCCTTGGCTCAAGATGACGTTCTTCCCGGATTTATGTCGTTTTTGGGGAGAGACATGGTAAGAGGCGGCAGAGAGCCCCGCTGGGCAACAGTTCTAACTCTGTTTATCGTCGTTCCGGTGATATGGTCCGGGGATGTCACAACCGCTTCGATGGTCGTCGGCATCTGCTTTCTCGTTGTCTACGGCTGGGTGAATCTGGCGGCGTTTTTCGAACGGATTAGCGGAAATCCAAGCTTTAGGCCAACCTCCAAGGGGCACTGGGCGATTTCACTGTACGGATTCCTCATGTGCATGATCGTGATTTCCCTCTTCAACATCTGGGTTGGCATTGGAGTGATTATTTCCCAGTTAATCATCTTTTCGTTGATTCTCCACTACAAAAGCGAGAACAAGCTCGAGGGGGTATGGTGGGGAGTTGTTTTCTCCATTCTGGGCTGGGGATTGAAGCGGATGAGAAAAATTATCCAGGGAACAAAAAACTGGCGACCGATCGTTGGCATCTTCTGTCTCGCCGACAAGCCCGAGGTAGCCCGAAGAACCTTTGAAATGGGGCGTCGGATAAGCGATTTCCAGGGCCTCACTCTCATCAATGTCCTCAAGCCGGAGCGGCTTGAAAAGCCGCTCTTTGAGATACCCGAAGAGGCCCAGCTCGTAGAAGTCGAAGGAGATGATTTCGATCGGGCCATCACATCGATAATCCAATCCGCTGTGCCGGGTGGATTTCAAATCAATACGATCCTGCTTCCACTTGATCAGAGGTTGAATCATATCTCGACCATTGAATACCTGATACGGAGGAACAGGAACGTTTTGCTCTACTCTCATGGCGAACTCAACGGCCAGAGCAATCGTATCGATGTTTGGTGGAAGGGAGAGGAGAACGGGAGCCTGATGGCCCTTCTCTCGTTTATTATCAGCTCGAGTGACGAGCGATCCGGCTCAGCCCCAAAAACCATTCGTTTCATAAGAAAGCTGTTGAAGGATGAGAATCGAGAGACCGCAGAGCGGCAGCTCACCACCCTCTTCAATCAGGCGAGACTAAAGGGCGACATCTTCATCCTCCCCGATGACGATCGCCAGATTCACGAAAACATCCAAGCCCACTCATCAGATGCCTATCTTATCCTTATGGGCATGCCTGGAGAGAGAGCCGCGGGTTTAGCCCGGCTCTTTTCGCTAGACAGGATCTTTTTCGAAAATGCTATTCAAAAATTCGAAAAGCTCCCTCCATTACTGTTTGTCAAAGCCCACAACGTTATGCGACTAACAGAATAGCTTGACGCCGAAGCGGCGGTCTTCTACTGCATCGCTCGATAGTAGTTCGTGCGGAACCAGTTGAACAGAGCGATAAGCCGGTTGTAGAACGAGGCCGTTTTGGCCTCGGCTATGCCGAAGATGTTCGAAGCATTCACGTAACTCAATCCATAGAAGAGTATCTTGACGCCTCGCGGTACGATAAGCACGAACATGTTGAGCTTCTCCGGTTGGACCATGGGAAAGATGAACCGCCTGAGGAGCGTGTGATTTCTGATGCTCATCGAAAAATAGTCGAAATGGTAGTGGTATCTGATCTGGGCCACGTAGTCGCCCAGTGAGGAATCCTTCATGTAGGTGTAGACCGTGCTGTTTGACGGAATCGAGCTTACAAGGGGATCGTCTTTTATTTCTTTGTTTTCTGGAGACTCTATCACATAGGCGTTGTAGAAGAAGGTGCGCATCCGTTTGCGGCTAGCCGAGTAGTATTCGATCCCTTTGAGAGTGCTGATTGATCTGAGAACGTTGTAGATGCGAAGGTGGTAATCGGACTCTTTGGTATTGGCCAGAATGCCGGGAATTCCTGGATCGAAGAGCAGCAGCAGCTCGACGCCGATTGTCGGTTCGACTTGAGATACTTCAGGTTCGATCATGCCCTTTATCGGGAGGGTTGGAAAAAGCTTAAGCTGCTCTTTTCCCTTGAAGGTATGTTGGAGGGAGTGCTCTCGCTCCAATCGCTGCCAGTGCTCTTTGCCGATGATTCTCTCGAAGTACTCGTCCCCTTGGAGGAGAGGTGCTAAAACGAAGCAAGTCAACATTGCAATAGTAAAGGTTCTCATGATAAGCTTCCTCAGATCGACGTGATTATCTCACAAAACCTTCAGATAAAACAAGATACTGCTAAGAACTCATAGCTATGAAGGACAAAAGCTGTATCGTCGTCACGGGAGGCGGAACCGCAGGTCACGTCTATCCCGCTCTTTCTGTCGTCGAGCATATCTCAAAGAGATGGACGGGAAGAATCGTCTGGATTGGATCGAGATCGGGAATGGAGAAGCGCCTCCTGCGAGATGTCAATCTGATCTATTACGGTATACCCTCAGGAAAATGGAGGAGATACCTCTCGTTGAGAAACGGGCTGGACATCTTCAAGGTGATGGCCGGTATCTTGTATGCTCTCGTGCTTCTGAGGCGGGAGAGCCCTGCGCTTGTCTTCTCAAAAGGCGGATACGTGAGCGTTCCCCCCGTAATTGCCGCATGGCTGCTGGGCATTCCCATCTTTACGCATGAGTCGGACTACGATCCCGGCCTGGCCAACAGAATCAACTCCGTTTTTGCGGAAAAGGTGCTCGTGTCGTTTGGCAAGACCGAGAGCTACTTCGAAAAGCAGAGGGTTGTTCTTACAGGCAATCCCGTCAGAGAAGCTTTTCTTTGCGGCGATCGGAATAGAGGTCGTCGATGGCTGGGGTGTCCGGAGGGTATGCCGGTGGTCCTGGTGCTGGGTGGGAGTCAAGGATCTTCTGATATAAATCGCTGCATCTCTGCGATTATTGACGAGCTGTGTAGAGATTACTTTGTGGTTCATCAGATGGGCGCTGAAAACTATACCCCTTCATCGCGGTCCAATTATCTGACAGCACCCTTTTGGAAAGAGGAGCTTCCCGATATTCTTGCCAGTGCTGACCTTGTAATTTCCCGGGCTGGGGCCAACTCCCTCTCCGAGCTTTCGGCTCTTGCCAAACCAGCCGTTTTGGCGCCTCTACCCCTTTCCGGAAGCCGGGGAGATCAGATAAGAAACGCTGCATTCTTCGAGGAACAGGGTGCCGCGGTACTTTTTGATGCCAAAAGTGATTCACCGAAGCGCCTTTTGCAGATAGTGAGGGAGCTCATCAACTCGCCTGATCGTCTCCGGGCCATGAGCGAGAGTATGAAAGCCTTGGGTAGACCAACGGCAGCCCAGACCATCGCAGAGATGGTGCTCGAGAGAATAAAATGATTGCCTTCAATCACCTGGATATCATCTTTGCCCTCATCCTTTTAATCGCCATGATAAGAGGGGCGCTTCGGGGATTTGTGACCGAACTCCTTTCCATGTCTGCGGTCATTCTTGGAATCTTGGCGGCGGTTTTCTTTTCGGCTCCTCTTTCGATTTACGTCTCCATGCTGCTCGGGCAGTCCATGTGGTCTCAGATCATCGCCTTCCTGGTTCTCTTTATCGTCGTCTATCTTCTCGTGAAGCTCATCGAAGGTCTGTTGCACCGGGGGATCGAGGCTCTCAGTTTGAAAAAGCTGGACAGTGTCCTGGGATTTCTGTTAGGGGCTTTTGAAGGCTTGTTGATTGTATGTGTCGCTCTTCTGATTCTCGACCTTCAGCCCTTTATCGATGTCCAAGAACTGTTAAACGGCAGCTATGCGGCGCAGCTTATCCTGCCATTTTTAATGCCCGCGGGCAGTTGGCTCGAAGACCTTCCGTCGGCTGTGGCCATGAGATTGTGATTCGATCGCCCCTGGTCGCGGCGAGAGGCCGGTTTAGCGTCGCTCCTAGCTGTGATGTTGATAGCATTTGAGTCGATACGCTATTATATTTTGAATAGGCAAGCCTAGTGAGGTTCGAGTATGCTCACGCAGCATAAGCGCTTCGCTAAGCGTACGCAGCGTACGCAAGCTTTGAGTAGCATAAGCACTTTGCGTGGCATAAGCACGTTTCGCAGCATAAACAAGGTTCCTATGTTTGAAAACATCATCGG
>CAZLRN010000090.1:0-6447 GCA_964561715.1 uncultured Spirochaetales bacterium | reverse complement strand
GCATAAGCACGTTTCGCAGCATAAACAAGGTTCCTATGTTTGAAAACATCATCGGCCAGGGAGAGATGGTAAACATCTTGAAAGAAGAGCTCGAATCGGGCTCTCTCCCCCCGGCTATGCTTTTTCACGGTCCTCTCTACTCTGGCAAGCTCTCCGCAGCCTTGGAGGTGGCAAGGGTGTTGCTGTGCGAGCGAAGAGGGGAGTGGAACTGCCGCTGTGGCTCCTGCGAACAGAATCGACAGATGGTGCATCCGGGAGTTTTGATGCTCGGGCCACGCTACTTCACCTTGGAGATACCTGCCGCGGCGGATGTTCTACGGAGAAACCTCCGTGTCGAGTCACAGTACTTCTTCGTCCGTTCTGTCAGGAAGCTCTTGCGGAGGTTCGATCCGATACTGTGGGAGGATGAGGGAGTCAAAATAAAAGCAGCTCTGACGCTGGTTGTCGAGCTTCAGCAATCTCTGGAGCCCTTCGCGCCTGGCAGGGATCTTTCTAAAGTGGATGCCCTGCCGAGAGAGCTCGATCGTATCGTGTCCCTCTGCGCAGATTTGGCGGCGCATTTGCCTACTGAGAACATCCCTATCAATCAAATCCGCGCAATGTGTCAGTGGTCCCATCTCTCCAATCCATCTAGACGAAAAGTCGCCATACTGGAGAATGCCGATAAAATGCATGAAGGATCGCGTAACGCCATGCTCAAGATACTCGAGGAACCGCCCCGCGATACCTATCTACTGTTGCTGACTTCCCGCAAGGGACTTCTGATTCGGACGATCCTCTCCCGGCTCCGATCCTATCCCTTTCTCGAACGTTCTTCAGATGAGCAAACTGAGGTGCTGCGCAAGATATTCAAGGAGGAGGGAGCCTACAGCGATCTAAGGGAGTACTTCCTGGCTTGGAAGGGGATCAACCCTGTCGAGCTCAAAGAGGTGGCCAAGAGATATCTGCAATTGATACTGGCCAAAAAGGATGATTTTGAAGGCGTCCTAGATGAGATAAACGAGAATCTCAAGGGGAGGCTGGGGGCTGAATACCTGCAAAGCTTCGGGGAAGAACTTCTTATACTCTTCCGTTCGTTGCTCCACGCTGAGACCTGGCCGGAAAAGAGCGTAGAGCAAACGCCGCCGGCTATGACCGAGGCTGCAAGCCAACCGAGGGTAGGCATGGATCAGCTTGAGAAGTGGGCTGATTTGCTTCGGAGCCATTTGAGGCAGATGAGCACAATGAACCTCAATCCGTCTCTGGTCCTGGAAAGCCTTTTCTACGGAATGAGGGAAGTGACATGAAACCTTTTATCCAGAGAGCACTCGAGAAACTCGAGAAGATGGATCCGGATGGAATTCGGACGATCGTCGGAGATATTTCCAGCGAAAATGATCTGCTGGAAATGGTTCTGGACTCCATGTCTGATGGCGTAGTGGTGACAGACATCAACGGCTGTATCATCATGTTCAACAAATCCTCCGAGAGACTTCTTCCATTCATGCCGGGTGACCTCATGGAGAAACCCCTTTGGGAAACCATCGATGATCAAGAGATGGCTGATTTTGTGAGAGAAGAGTTCGATGCGCAGGAGACTATTTGGGATCGCGCATTTGCCCTCGAAGATGGGACGGGCCGGATCATATCCCTCAGCATCATGCCCCTCGTTCGGGAGGGTGCGATCCAGGGCAGTCTGATTCATATCGAAGATGTCACGGAGAAAAAGAGCAAGGAGGCACGTCTGCGAAGAGCCGAAGGCCTTGCCTCCCTGACAACTCTTGCTGCCGGGGTTGCTCATGAAATTAAGAATCCACTCGGCTCCATGAGCATTCATCTTCAGCTCATGCAAAAGGAAATGGAGGGCAAGGACACGGTGGCGACGGAGAAGCTGCGTGAATACCTGGATGTGCTCAATGAGGAGGTCGATCGACTCAACACAACGGTTGTAGATTTTCTCTTCGCAGTCCGACCGATGGACGCAAAGCTCGTGGTACAGGACATCAATCAGATCATTAGGGATCTGTTGGATTTCATGAAGTTCGAGCTCGAAGAGGCGAACGTGGGCATAACAGTGGATTTGCCTGAAATTCCAAAGCTCAATCTCGATGACAAGTACGTCAAGCACGCGCTGCTGAATCTGATCAAAAACGCACTCGACGCGATGCCCGATGGGGGTGAGCTCGCCATACGGACGCGCAGCAACGGTGAAATGGTGTTTGTCGAGATTGCGGATAATGGGATCGGAATGGAACAGGAGACATTAGGGAAAATTTTCGAGCCTTACTTTACAACCAAGGATTTCAGCTCCGGATTGGGATTGACTTTGGTATTCAAAATCATAAGGGAGCATAATGGAGAGATCACGGTAAAATCGAAGCCGGGAGAAGGCACGACCTTTACGATCAGTTTTCCCGTGCCGCAGGGTGAGAAGCGGCTTATTGGATTCAAGGGAGAGAGGCAGTATGAAGTTTAATATTCTTGTCGTAGATGACGAAAAAAATATTCGAGTAGGATTGGGGAAGTCCCTCGAGCTCGACGGGTACAATGTGATTCTCGCCCCCGATGGAAAGGAGGCTATCGAGAAAGTCGAGACATCCGATGTCGATCTCATTATCGCTGATTTGAAGATGCCACGCCTGAGCGGAGAGGAGCTTCTCAAAAGAATGACCGCATCTTATCCAACAGTTCCCGTTATCATTCTCACCGGACACGGATCCATCGAAGCTGCCGTGAACGCTATGCGAGACGGAGCCTACGATTTCCTTACAAAACCCGTCAATCTTGATCGCCTCTCCCTCCTCGTTAAGCGAGCTCTGTCCAATCGTGAATTGGTGCTCGAGCATCGTGCTCTTCAAGCTGAGCTGGAAAAGAAAAATCAGTTTGCCAATATCATCGGCAAGAGCAGCGCGATGAAAAAAATCTATGAAGTCGTAAAACAGGTTGCGCCTACAAAGGCATCGGTCCTTATCACCGGGGAGAGCGGTGTGGGCAAAGAGCTGATAGCAGATGCCATCCACTACAACTCTCCTAGGCGTGAAAAGCCGCTCATCAAGGTTCACTGTGCTGCACTGACGGAAACTCTCCTCGAAAGCGAGCTCTTTGGACATGAGAGAGGAGCCTTTACCGGCGCCGTAGACAGAAAGCGAGGGCGCTTCGAGCTGGCTCATATGGGAACCCTCTTTCTCGATGAGATCGGCGAAATCAATCAGAGCATTCAGATCAAGATCCTGCGGGTTTTGCAGGAGAAGAAGTTCGAAAGAGTTGGAGGCGAAGAAACACTGGAGGTTGATGTGAGGATCATCGCTGCTACCAACAGGAATCTCAAAGACGAAATCGTCAGCGGCGAGTTCAGAGAGGATCTCTACTATCGATTGAATGTGGTCAACATCGATATCCCTCCTCTGCGTGAACGCAAGGAAGATATACCCTTGATGGTATCGGCTTTCATCAAGGAGCTGGCTAAAGAAAACGACAAGGTGATCGAGGGTATAGATTCCAAGGCTATGATGACTCTCTATAATCACTCGTGGCCCGGCAATGTGAGAGAGCTCAGGAACTGCATAGAAAGCGCTGTGGTTATGAGCAAAGCGAACATAATCATGGGAGAGGACCTCCCTCCATCGATACAGAGCAACTCTGATGGCAACTATATCAAGCTTCCACTAGGCATATCACTGGAGGAAGCGGAAAAAGAGCTGATCACCTTCACTCTCAATCAAAACAAGGGCAACAAGAGCAAGTCCGCCTCGGTGCTCGGGATTGGTCGAAAAACGCTGCACAGAAAGATACAGGAGTATGGCCTAGAGCCGAATGAGTAAAAGACCACCGCTTCGGGTGGGCGGGCTCAGCCGCCCACGCTGAGCCCGGACCGGGCTCAGCCCCGCCCACCTGCAAAGCCGCGGTGCGGATTAAGAGGCGGATGATTTTTTTTCGTGGATTTCGGCGCTGGAAGACATTTTTTTCTTTTCTTTGATAAAATGCAGGAAATAGTAGCCGAGAAGGCTACCCACCCAGACTATAAGAATGAAGTAAACGTTTGCTTGGCGTGGAAGGACAACCGAGGTGATAGCCACAATGCTCAGGTAAAAAGAGAAGCCGTAGAGAAAGAACAGTATCTTTCTTTCGTTTAGTCCCATCCCAAGAAGTTTGTGATGGATATGATCTTTGTCTGGTGAGGCGATCGATCGCCCGGCTCGCAGCCGACGGATTATTGCTGCAAAAGTATCTATGATGGGAATGGTCAAAAGGGTGATCGGAATGATCAAAGTACTGAAGGATGCTGCCTTGGATATGCCCATGAGTGGAATGAAAGCCAGGGCGAATCCGAGAAAGAGGCTTCCACAATCACCCATGAAGATCTTTGCCGGTGGAAAATTGAAAGCTAGAAACCCGAAGATGCTTCCGAAGAGCGTGAAAGCCAGCATGGCTGTGACCACTTGCCGTTGAATCACGGCTATAATGCCCATAGAGAGCGCAGCGAAAGCAGCGATACCCCCAGCTAACCCATCCATGCCATCGACGAGGTTAAGGGCGTTTGAAATACCGACGAGCCAGAGAATTGTAATAGGGTAAGCGAATATTCCTAGAGAAATCGTTCCGAGATATGGCAATGAGATCTTGCTGATAGCAAATCCGCCTGCTACCATAACCGCGGCAGCGACAATCTGGATCGAAAGTTTTAGCAGAGCTCGAAGATTGCGAAAGTCATCGTACAGGCCAACACAGAAGACTAGGCTGAATCCGGCAAGGATGAACAGATAACGAATCTGTAGAAATGCTCTATCGCCGGTCATTTGGAGAGATAGAATCGAAGAGAGGATCGCAACAATAACGAACGACAGAAACATTCCCACTCCACCAAGTCTGGGGATCAATCCGGTATGAATCTTTCTCTTATCCGGCACGTCGTACCACTTTCTATTGTGGGAGAGCCGAATGACGAGGGGCATCAGTAGCAGGCTTGACAGTAGAGCTGCCAGGGTGGTTGCAAATAACAGCAAGAAATTGGTCATATCTCTGATACGATTCCTTCAAACATAGGACAAACCAATGACGATGTCAAGGGCGACGCTTCCCAGGGGCTCCTTCGCTAAAAGATTTAATCCGATTATAAGATTCGTTGATTTTTGTCGTTATTTCTGTCGCAAGTTTGAGTTTCTCAGGATCTGAAGAATGCCTGTCCGGGTGATATCTGCGCAGCATCTTTTTGTAGGCTCGTTTCACCTGCTCGAATGGGGCGCCAAAGGGCACCTCGAGGATGGCGTAGTCTTCTCTCAGGTGATCCATCTCTCCTCGATTGCGATCTTCACTTGCACCGCTGCTATCCTGAGATCTTTGCTGCGCGCTCCCTTCGGAGCGAGTGTCCTCCTCTCCATCTAGATAGGCGTTGAGCTCATCCCACGCTTCTTTCATGTAAGGATCAGCCGAAGACTCGCGCGAGGAGACTCTGAGCCAACTCGCCAGCACTCTACCGAGCCGATCAAAGATTCGGTCCAAGAGCCCCCTCCCAGTAGAATGTTCCGATAAATGAGTATTCGACTGAGCTCGTCACGTAGAGGTTATTGTTGGTTTCGCTCCATTTTACGAAGATGTCCCCGCCCCTGTTGTGCACCAATACCTCTCGATCTGTGAAACCGTGAATAACCGATGCCACAACAGCTGCTCCATCTCCAGCAGAAGAGCAGTAGAGCTCTTTCGTGGCGGGGCTCCAGATGCGGACTCTGATCTCTTCGCGGCTATAAACGCGTACAAGCTCGACGGTGGGAGAGCTGGCAAAGGCGGGAAGGCGAGTGAGATGGCGGCCCAGGCTCAACAGGTTGATGGGATTCTCTGTATCAAAGACCACCGCATGCAATCCAAAGAAATCCAAAGGTGTGATGGTGCAGTCTTTCCTGCTTATCGTGACCGTCTCGTCAAGATCGAGATTCGATTGTTCCTTCAGCTCTCTCGAATCGCGCCGGCTATACGGAGGACCGAGCTCGACTGTGACGTTTTTGGCATCGATCATGTCGACGTGAAAGCTCTTGTCCCCAGACTGTATCTGGCTGTTCTCTTTGCCCAGTAGTCCCGCATCGTACACGTATCGCGCGCAGCAGAGCAGTGCATCCGGTCCCAGTTCGGATTCGATTCCATCGGATTCGAGAAGTTGCACTTGTACGGGCGCCTTCGTACCCCTTTCGACTACGAGGAATCCGAAGCCGCCGACCCCTAAGTGCCGATGCGAAATGGCTTTGGAGAGAGTTGGCCAGGCGATGTGCTCCACAGGTTCGGTTTTAATTGCATCAAAAAGAATGAAATCCCGCCCGCCACTGTGCAACTTTATAAACTGTATATCCATGTCCTGCAGCTCTTTCGCCGTCAATAAAAGATACCATTAATTTGACCCAACTGTGAGCAGTTGTGCAATTATTGAGCAAAATCTTGTTTTTTCAACAAGATTTTGCGAAGTAATTGCCACAAGCTTGC
>CAZLRN010000089.1:0-12591 GCA_964561715.1 uncultured Spirochaetales bacterium | reverse complement strand
CGTACCGCCGCGTCGGTGGGGCGGGCTCGGCCGCCCACGCTGCGACCCCAGCACCCTGGCCTGTCACACAGCAGCAGACCACCTGTCTGGTTGCGGCGTGGGAGATCCGGTCGCCTGCGACGCACCGCCCGGCTACGAGCAGGTTTTGCACCTTCTGCGGCAGAATCCCGCCATACGGAAACTGGAAGTAGCGGCCCGTCGTGGGCACAATGACCACCCCATATGCGTCAAGAAACTCGGGAACGATTCCAATGGAATCATCGAACCGAGCCTCACCCTTGACGTCCTGCTCGGTCAGGTTGTACTCGCCGATGATCTTTCGCGATTCCCTCGTGCCCAGAGACATTCCGAAGGTCCTGAGCTTGGCGTTCTCGAATCCCGGCATATACTTTTTCAAGGCCGCCACGGCCCACAACACGTGTTTCCGCCCCTCGATCTCCGCTTTGGTGAGATCCCACACGTCGGTGGTGTCGATGCCGTAGATGCGTATCACGTTGATATCGTTGGCTTCACCCCCTTCGGTAAAGGAATGAAAACCGCCTCCCATCCTGATGTCCTTGGGCATCTCGCCGGCTTCCTTCGCTTTCTGAAAAGGCTCGCTGACGTGCAACGTAAAGAGATCATCCTCTTTTCCCGAGGTTTCACGAGCCCATCCGCTGATCGGAACTGCCTTCTCCTTGAGGTAGGTTTTGACCTTTTCGATGTCTACCCCGCTGCATCCGAAATTGGTCGTCACGGGCATGATCTCGTCCTTGCTGCCCTTCCGATAGGGGGCTCCCGCATGAGCGATGATGTCGGCATCACCGGTAGCATCTATAATGCGCTTAGCCAGTATGGCCTGCCTGCCGGACTTGCTCTCCGTAATAATGCCCTTGATTGTGTCACCCTCCATGATGGCGTCCACCGCAAAACAGTGGAGAAGAGGCGTAATGCCAGCCTCAGTGACCATCGTGTCCGCTACCACTCTGAACATGTCTGCATCCAGGAGCACGCACAGGCATCTGGGATCGTGCCGAGCTGCCCCCATCTCCATGGCCCGGCTTTCGAATTCGTGCTGAATGCCGCCGGCATCTACGGTCTTTTCGTGCTTTTACCAGGCCACCGATTCCTGCATGGAGTGGGTCGTGTTGCCGTCGAAGCAGCCAAAGCGCTCGATCAGCATCGTGTCGACACCCATCCGTGAGGCGGCCAGGGCCGCCGACAAGCCACCTGGGCCGCTGCCAACGACCAGAATATCCGTCTCCGCCATGACAGGGATCTGTCTTGAAGGTTCTTCAATGTGTTTCATCTCTCGTCTCCGTTACTTGTGTTTCGAGCCATGGGGCATTTATATCATGGCTTCATTCAATAACGCAAAGGTCTTCCGAGCCGTAAAACCTATCGTTAAAAATGGTCGCTTCGCTTTCCTTTGCAGCCATGCTAGAATGAACGGCAGCGCGCTCCATGACGAAATCAGATCGCAAAACAGACGCCATTGACCTGCTGCCTAGCCAAACGACGACTCAACTTTCTCATGTCCGGATATTCTGGTTCTGGATCCCGCTGGCACTCATGTGGGTGTTCATGGCGGGGGAGCAGCCGGTGGCTGCAGCTTTCGTCACACGCCTGCCTTATCCCAAGGAGAACCTGGCCGCCTTCGGTCTGGCCTTCTCAATTACTCTGATCTTCGAGAGCCCGGTTATCCAATTGCTGACCGCCAGCACGGCGCTGGCCGGATCCTGGCAGTCCTACACGAGAATACGGACCTTTATGCTCGCCATGTGTCTCTCTTTGATTACGGTGCACGTCACAATCGCTCTCACTCCGCTCTACGCCTTGCTCGTTGGAAAGCTTATCGGCGCCCCTGAAAGCATCATAGAGCCGAGCAGACAGGCATTTCTCCTGATGGCGCCGTGGCCGCTGGCGATCGGAGCCCGTAGATTCTGGCAGGGAGTGCTGATTCGAAACGGCCGAACCGGTATTCTACCCTTGACGACGATTATCCGCCTCGTTGTCATCGCAGGGACCATGTCAATCGGATTGATCTCTCCCGTTCTTCCTGGCGCCGGTTTGGCCACTCTGGCCTTAACCCTAGGAGCTATCGCTAACGCGGCTGCTGTCTATATCTTTCTCAGACCGATCGTCAGGGAGAAACTCACCCAAGATCCCAAGCCTACTTCGGATCTCAGCTGGCGGCGCCTCATCGAATTTTACGTGCCTCTCGCTCTTTCAACCTTTATCGCTATCGGAATGCGCCCCATCGTCAATATCGGGCTTGCCAGAACGCCCTTTCCGCTGGAGTCTCTGGCTGTCTATCCAGTCGTCTACGGATTCGTCTTCCTCTTCTCCTCGGGGGCCTTTTCCTACCAGGAGGTGACCGTTGCCCTTCTGAACAGGGAAGAGAACCACCAACCTCTCAGGCGATTCGCCGTCATCATGTCTGTTTCGATCGCGGTGACCCTTCTGCTGATTGCCCTCACTCCCCTCGGAAACCTCTGGTTCTCTCGTGTGGCAGGCCTTTCAGCAGAGCTTCTGACCTTTACCGGGACGCCGCTTCTGATCCTCTCTTTCTCGCCAATCGCCGTCGGATTAAATGCCTGGTACAATGGAATTCTGATCAGCAGGGCCCAGACGCCGGTCGTAACCAGAGCCATGGGAGTCACGATCCTGATTCTCGTCCTCCTGCTTCTCCTGTCCGCTCTTCTGCTCCCATTTCCGGGTGTCACCTCCGCAGCTATCGCCATAGTAGGTTCGCTGGCCGCGCAATCCCTCTATCTCGGACGAGCGACACGGCATCCCAGCCGACTCCGAGGGAAATAAAAAAGGGAGAGCCGCAGTACGCAAAAGCGACGGTGCGGGCTCAGCGTGGGCGGGGTGCGGCGTGGCCGGCCGAGGCCGTCCGACTGAGCCCGTCCACCGGACGCGCGGCTTCGATACCGCAGCGACAATAAAGGGGCAGACAACGGCTGCAATACAGTACTGCAGCTACCGGCCTTCTTTAACCGGCGGGCAGCATTTCCGTATCGCCGGTCTCTCGCTGCCAATCGATGAGCTTCTCCCTCAGCTCTCCGATCTTTTGGCCGTATTCTTTCGAGCGGGTGCCTTTCGAGAAGTAGAGATTGTGCATTTCATGGGGATCCCGACCGAGATCATACAGCTCGTTCTCACCCGCCTCGCTGAGAGAGAGCTTCCATCCATCCTGGCTCACGATCGTTCTGACCTTTGCGGCGTAGACCTCTTTGATAAGCTCCTCATACTCTCCACCGCGGTAGGGATGGAACCACTTGTTCTCACCCTCGTCGCCCTGCCATTCGATAAAAACGTCTCTATTCCGCGGATTTTCCCTGCCCTCGAAAATCGGAAGAAGGCTCCTCCCGTCTAAGTTCGTCTTGCTGCCAAAGCCCATCGCCTCGAGAAGGGTGGGAACAACATCAATGTGACTCACTGGCTTCCCTATCGTGATCCGGCCGTCCGTTAGGCCCGGAATTCTGAGCAGAAAGGGCACCCTGACGGCGGATTCGTACATGACCGATTTTTGAGCCATCCGGAAGTCGCCCATCATGTCGCCGTGATCGCTCGTAAAGACAACGATGGTGTCTTCTTCGATTCCGTTCTCCGAAAGAGCATCGAGAATTGTCCCAGCGTACTTATCGACCAGGCTGATGGCTCCCCAGTAGCGTGCTATGAGCTTCCTCCACGTCCCTTCGTCTTTCATCGGAAAGTGTCTTCCCACCTCTCGCTGAAATCTTCGATTGAACCGATACTTGAGGGGCGTATCCTCCGACGGTTCGGCATCGAAGCAGGGAGGAAGTCCGATTTCCTCAGGATCGTACAGATCATCGAAGGCGCTATAGTGGGGCGGATGGGGTTCTAAAAAGTTGACGTAGAGAACAAAGGGGTTCTCCCTGTTCCTCTCGATGAAGCGAATCGCCTCTGAAGCGGTAAAGGCCGGTTTGCTGAACCTCTCCGGCAGGCGTGTGCTGAAAAACCGGGAGAAAGCCGTGTATCCCTCTCCCTCGATATCGGGTCTAAATCCGTTTTCGCAGAGAAAATGATAGTAGCTGCAGTTTATGGACACATACTCCTCTTTGGTGAGGGAATTGCGATATTCCTCGGTGCTGACCCACTCGTCGAAGCCGTGCTGCCTTATCGTCTCGTTGCCCAAATGCCATTTCCCCATGTACGCCGTCCTGTAACCGGCGCCGGCAATCATCTCGGCGATTGTCGGTATTTCAGGAGCCAGGACCAAGTTGTTGTCGATGCAACCGGTGCCGTGCGGATAGAGGCCCGTCATGAGCGAAGCCCTTGAGGGCGTGCACAGCGGCTGCGTCACGTAGGCCCTCTCAAAAACAACGCTTTCTTCCGAAAGCCTGTCGAGATTGGGCGTTCTGATACTTCTGTTTCCATAGACCTGCAGGGTGTCGTAGCGTTGTTGGTCAGTGAAGAGAAAGAGAAGATTCGGTCTTTTTTTCAAAGCGCTTGACCTCTCCCGCTTACTTTATAGGAACTCCCAAGATCTTTTCACTGAAGTAAGCGAGACCCTTTCGCAGGTACTCCTCATTCAATGTCTCCACGGGAGTGGGGGTTTCGAAGATCCTTCGGGCCAGATGGGCGCCCTCGAGTGAAAAACCTTCCCTTATCTTGAAAGCAAATTTGGCTGAGTAGATTTCCTCGCCTATTCTGTGAAGGTCCTCTGATGTCAAGTCGAAACCCGAAACCCCGAGGGATCGGAGCACGATCTGTTCACTGTACAGGCCTCTCGCAAAGAAACAGATCACGAGGCTGGAGAGGATCTGCCGCCATCGCTCCTCTGCTACGAGCTGATCGATCACGTGTTCCGGCGTTTGCTTCTCCTTGAGGAGGACCTTCTGATCCAGGCTGTAGCCTGCGTTGTCCAGGTGGCTGTGCCGGGCGCCAATGGCGTGCCCGAGGGCTGCGGCCGGACCGGTGTGGTAGCCTGGCATCTCGTTGCCGCCAAAGCAGAGGGCCATCTCTTCGCCGCCGTAGCGGGCCGACGCGTACATTGCCCCTTTGGCTAAAGCGGCATAGAACTCATTGGGCTGGTCGACGATGAGATCGACGGCCCGTATATAGGCATCCAGAGAGCCCCACCGCAAGGGGATCCCCGCGGTTTGATTCTCATCTATGATGTTTTTTTCGAAGGCTTCGGTTGCCCAGGCCAAAATCACTCCGATCGACATGACATCCACTCCTCGGCTTTCGACCCGGTCCATCAGCTTCAAAAAATCCTCCGGATCCGCTATGCCCAGCATAGCCCCAATGGCAAAGATAGGCTCGTAGTCGTAGCAGATCATCGACGTTTTGTAGAAGTAGGGCTCGTCTTCGTAAGGCTCCCGAAGAGCTGCGATGTGAATACAGGCTACGGGACAATGAGCGCAGGCGAGTCGTCTTCCGAGATAGTTTTCGGCCAGGCGCTCACCGGAAATTTGCTCCGCTCCTTTGAAACGGGCCGCCGTAAGGTTCCGAGTGGGAAAACCTCCCATCTCGTTGAGGGGAAGGATATTGGATGCAGTTCCCAAATCGTGGTACTTCTGCATGACCGGCGAGTTCACAGCGGAGTCGTAGATCTCCTTATAGAGGTCCCTGTGCAGCTTTGGATCGGTTACCGGAAAGGAATCCCGTCCCGATACGACTACCGCTTTGAGATGCTTGCTCCCGAAAACGGCTCCCAAACCAAGCCTGCCGAAGTGCCGGTAGGTTTCGGTCATCACGTTGGCGCAGGAGACGAGCTTCTCTCCCGCCCGGCCGATCCGCATGATGGTGCGCATGCCGGCACCGCTCTCCTTCTCTCTGATAATTCTTCCGGCCGTGAAAGCGCTGCTCATACCCCACAGGGTGGTGGCATTTCGAAACTCTACGTTGCCGCCCCTTATTGAGAGGTAGACAGGTATCCTGCTTCTGCCCCTGATTACGATAGCGCCGAATCCGGCCATGCGGATGGCGATGGCACTTCTGCCGCCGCAGTGGCTTTCGCCCAGATTGCCTGTATGAGGAGATTTAAAGAGGGCCACTGTCTTGGAAGCCAGAGGGTATCGACCCGTAAGAGGCCCAACAGCAAAGACAATAACGTTTTCTGGACCAAGAGGATCGGCTCCCTTGGGGCAGCACTCTTCGAGCAGTTTGATTGCGACCCCCGTCCCACCGAGGTATTCCTCGAACAGCTCCCTCCTGTCCTCGATCCAGAAGCGGTTTTCCGTCAGATCGACATGAAGGACTTTCGTCAGTTTATCTCCTTCGATCATTGAGAGCCCCCTTCCACCGCGCTTCCGCGGCCTTCTGAACTCACAGTCTCCGTAGTTGCGGCGCCGGCTAATTGCCCCGGCGCTTTCTTCTCCAGAGCCAAAACGCCGTGTGGGCAGAAGTCGACGCAGTAACCGCAGTGCACACAGATCATGGGTTTATTCACCTCGTCGTTCCAATACACCGCGGAAACGATGCACTCGTTACGGCAGTTTCCGCAGCCAATGCAGAGAGACTCATCGAGACGGACACCTCCCTGTTTGCGGATCTTGAGCGCGCCAGTCGGGCAGACCTTGGCGCACGGCGGATCTTCGCAGGCGCGACACACGACGATCACAAAACCGTGCTCCATCCCACCGGCGGAACGGACTCCGATACACGACCTCTCAACCCCGACTTCGTTTTGCCTTCTGGCGCAGGCAAACATGCAGAGCTGACACCCCACGCACCTCTCCGAGTCTAAAACCGTAAGTTTCATTGCACAGCCTCCTCTCGAATCTTAGCAAAAGGCATCGCTTTGATTAAGCGTCAAACGTAAGACCGCTAGATTACGGTAAGCGATTCGACTGTAAGCGCACCAGGCCAAGAGCGCTGCGCCCAAGGGCGCTGCGCCCAAGGGCGCTTCAGCTGCGGGATCGCCTGACCAAGCGGTAGCTGCGATAGGTGAGAGCGGTGAGCATGACGATGCCACCAACAATCGCCCAGCTACCTGGAGTTTCTCCCAGAAACAGAAATACCCACAGCGGATTGAGAAGCGGCTCCAGTGTAGGTATGAGAATAGCCTCGATCGCCAACACGTGCCTGATAGCATAGGTGTAGAGCAGATAGGAGAAGCCGAGCTGCACAGTACCGAGATAGAGAAGAGCCAGCCAGCCGGTGAGATCCGGCCAGGGCGCTCTCATAAACGGAGCACAGAATGCAGCGGCCATGATGTTGCCGAAGATAATCGAGGCAAGAGGCGATCGCTTCTGGCGGCGAAGCAGCAGGATCATCCAGGCGTATGTGAATCCGCTCGCGATCGCTAAGATATTTCCCCAGAAGCCTCTGGTGTCGAAGCGGTCGAAAAAAAAGAGAAAGAGGCCGCCGAAAACCGCAGCAATGATCAGCCAATCCAAAGAGGTAGCCCGCTCCTTGAGAAACCAGGCCCCAAAAACGGCAACCCAGGCAGGAGCCGTGTATTGAAGCAGGATGGCGTTGGCCGCCGTTGTAAGCCTGATGGCAATGACATAGAGAACCACCGTGCAGGCGTAAGTGAGGCCACCCAAAAAGGGAAAAAGAAGACGGGAAAGACGCCGCTCTTCATCCCTTCCTACGCTCTTCTGCTTCGGATTTCCCATTACCGCTGAGAAGCTCGGTGTGCGGCTCGCAAGAATAAGAAAGAGGGCTGCAATACCGCTTCGGGTTCCAGCGATTGCCGGGGCGCTCCACTGAACGTATTTGACGAAGAGGCCGCCGGTGCTCCATATGAACGCAGTCAGCACGAGCAGGAGAACGGCCTTTCTCTGGTGCGACTTTGGTGATCCGGTTTCCAGATTAGCCCCTGCCTGCGATTTCCTCCAGCAGATCCTTCCAGAGCTCCTTGATCTTCTGGGCTGTCGTACCGTCGATCAGGAAGCTGTACTCGTAGCGTTTGAACCTTATGTAAGCCGCCGTAAGCCTCCTCGTCTCGACCGGATCGATTCTGTAGAACTTGGACTCGTCGACAAAGTACATCTCAGCGTAGCCCCTCTGGGCACTATCGGTGTATTCGATCGAGACGTAGCGCTCCAATTGGGCGGAGACGAGGATAAAGCCGTCATCGTCTCGCAGAACATCTCTGAAGGTTTGAGCGATCTCCTCAGGTGTCATCTGCTCTCCGAAAAAGCCCCGGCTCTCGATTGTCGCGACTTGCCCCGAGAGAAGACTTTTATACTCGGGGTACGAGTAGTAGTTGTAGTAGGGGATGGCAAAGGAGAACAACTCCTCCCTCTCCTTCTCTACCACATTCAAGCGCACATATGCATAGCCCCTGCTCTTGAAGTCGAGCAGCGGTTTGCCTCTATTAGATATAATGATCTGTTCCAATCCCTCTCTATCTATGTGCAGCTCCAGATCGATCTGGGGTCTCAGCTCGACGGTCAGTAGATCGTTCTGATTCGAAACGATTGTGTTGTAGACTCCCATGAGACTGTTGAACTCCTCCATGACTTCGTTGGAGCGCTCAATCAGGGTATTGGTCTTTTCGTGAAGCTCGATGCTTTCGTTTAGAATTTTTCTATTTTCCTCCGCGCTTTCGATGATTCGTCGGGATAGCTCCCCCGACGACTCGAAAATAGAACGGCTCTGCCGAAGCAGAAGAAAAGCTATCACTGCCAGGAGCAGCAGCACGGCGATTTGAATGGAGACGATTAAAATAATGACTCTGCCCCAGAAGGAGTTCCATCGGGGACTTCTTTCTGTATCGTGTTCTGCCGTATTCACGCGGCCAACCAGCCTTTTTTCTATAATACACGCACCCAGGCTTTTGTGACAGACTTCATCTGTGAGAGCCGCCACGCCTTGTCCCAACGAGCCACTCGCTCCTAGGAGAGGCTCCTAGGTCTCTTTGGAACGAGAAATCACCTCTCAGCCGTGCGCTTCTTTTTCTTGTACGAGTAAAGGATTTTCATGTAGATAGGCGCCAGTTTCTCGATCTTGCGAATCTTGTATCTGGAATCCAGGTACCAGTGGCTGTGGGGATACTCGTCCACCACCACGTTGAAGTAGTAGTAAGCCCAGGGAATGAGATCGATAATCCGCTCGATGCTGCTGGCCATGGAGGCGGCGTCGATTTTTCTGGGGAATCGGGTATTCCCGTCCAGGCCGCTGGACCAAAACCAACTGCTGGGATGGATCTTGCTGAAAAGCCTGTAGCCCCTCTTATAGTATGAGTAGGCCGGATCCTTGTGAGGCACGAGGGCATAGGGATCAACAGGAACCGGATCGCTGAATGCATTTTGATCCAAACGAGCTTCGGGACTCTCCCACTTTTTTGTCTTTATAAGCTGACAGTAGGCTTGATTGATCCGAACCATCTGCAGATGACTCTGCTCCGGATCCGCGTTCGGCCGAAGATCGGGATGGCACTTACGGACCTTTTCGTGGTAGGCCTTGCGAATCACCTCAGGCGAAGCGCCAGGTTCGATTCCGAGAACCTTGAAGAAAACCGCGTTCTCACCCATACGAGTTCGATCGCCCCTTAACACCGGTTACAAAAACCGGCGGTTTGCTGTAGATTTGCACCGTGATGCTCGATCAGCTCCAGAACAGTTTTACCATAACTGTGGAAGTTGTAACACCAGCAGGACCTGACCCAGAGGCCCTAATCGAATCACTCGCATCGCTCAAAGGCCTGCACTTTTACGGCTTCAGCGTCGCAACCAATCCCGTAGCCAAGGCCCGTATGAGTTCCCTGGCCTTCTGTACACTCATCAACAGAAGGTTCGGAAAACCGGCTATTCTCCACTGCACGACCCGGGACCACAATCGCCTGAGCCTGCAGGGGCTGCTGTGGGGTGCCCGGGCTGTTGGCATCGACACGGTTCTGGTCGCCACCGGCGATTATGTGGCATTGGGCGAGCGGCTCTCGACGTCCACAGTCCGGGATGTAGATGTCTTTGGCCTCGTGGCAATGGCGCGGGAAGCAGGGCTGGAAGCCGGCGTCGTGCTGACCTACTATACGGATCCTAAGGAAAGGGAAATAGAGACGCGCCGCCTCGAGCAAAAGATCGAGAGTGGAGCTCAGTTCGTCGTCACGCAGCCGATCTACGACGAAGCCGGCACTAGGGCAATCTCAGAGCAGACGGCAGGGCTCTCGATTCCGGTTGTCATGGGCATCCTTCCGCTCCGGACCTCTCGTCACACCGAATTCCTCTCAGAACGCGTCTCTGGAATTCACATTCCAGAGCAGGTCAGAGCGAGAATGCAGAGAGCCGCTGATCAAGCTGTGGAGGGAATCTCCCTGGCAAAAGAAGCGGTAGCGCTGGCTCGTGAGCATTTCGATGGCACCTGCATCATGCCGCCCTTTGGTCACTACGAGATAATGCCGCAGATTATCTGAGACTTGCTGCGCGCTTTACCCCCCCACGCCCTTTACCTCGCTCCACGCGCTAAACATCATGTTACGCTAAACCTCATATCAAAAGTAGAAAAAAATTTTCTCGAGAGCTTTCCCAAGGTCGAACTGAAAGGCGCCGAGCAGGACTTCATCGTAACTTTTAGCCTTGATGAAGGGATTATGGGGGATCTCCCCTTCGGCGATCCAGCCCAGACGCGAATATGTAAACCAGGTTCCCTGAGTCGTGATGGTCTCATAGAGGGTGGAGAGCTCCTCCGCCATGTTGCAGAGGTAGAGCCTGCAGATGAACGGGCGATCGCCGTATATGGTGCAAAGGTTGTTCTCGAGAAAAACACAGGAGCCTTCGACCTTTCGCTTTAAGGTCACCGGCTCGGCGCTGTTGAACTCGTAAACGAGGGTCGCCTGCAGGTCGCTGAAAGAATGCTCTGTTCTTAGAGCACGAATGGACTGATTTCGCTCCTCACCGTTTGGAACCTCCGGAAGATCGATATATCTCTCCTCGAGAAGGCCCTCCGAAACTCCCAATCTCCGCTTCAACCTTGCTATATCGAATCCCAGGACAGGGATCGGCTCCCTACAGCAGATACCACAGGCGTAGCAGTGCTCTGTCTTCAATCCCCCAGTGAGACGGATGCGCTCCGTGGCCTCGACGAGATCCGCCAGAGTAGCGTTCTCGCTGAATCCCCGTAATTCTATGGTCTTGTCTCTAACGATGAGGTCGATCACAATGCGCGGCGGTGCTCCTTTTGTTGACCACCCCATAATATTGATTTATCGTGCCTTGGGGTAGCGCCTCTTAGCAGTGCCCCTTAGGTGGTACTCCTCGGTAGCACCCTACTAAAGGAACACTAAAGGAACAGATGGGCGGAAGTAAGGAAATAAAGACAGCTCTTGAATCGGTGACGGATACGGAGGAGTTGCTCATCGACTCCGACTGCCTGGGCGCTGTTGCGGATGTGTTCAAACGCTTCTTTCACGGTGCCAGGGCTCTCGTTGTCGCCGATGCAAACACCTTTGTCGCCGGCGGTGAGAGTGTGCACGATAAGCTGGAATCCGCCGGTCTGGCCGCCGGAAAGCCCATTCTTTTTGCTGCCGAGCCGGTGCTTCGGGCCGATTACAGCAATGTGGAATACCTAAGAGGCCTTTTTCTCGAAAATGGGATTGGCGGCTCAGAAGCTGTTCCCGTGGCCGTTGGCTCAGGAACCATCAACGATCTCGTCAAGCTGGCTGCCCATGAGACCGGCTCACGCTATATGGTTGTGCCCACCGCCGCTTCCGTTGACGGCTACGCGGCCTTTGGCGCCTCCATCACAAAGGATGGTTACAAACAGACTATCGACTGCCCGGCGCCGATCGCGATCATTGCGGATACCGTCGTCCTTCAGACCGCACCCAAGCAGATGACCGCATCTGGTTATGGTGACCTGTTGGGCAAGGTCACAGCGGGAGCGGATTGGATCGTGGCGGACATGCTCGGAGTCGAAGCCATCCATGAAATTTCCTGGAACATGGTTCAGAAGCGCCTGAGGGAATGGACAAGAAAGCCCGCAGACCTAGTGCAGGGCAAAGAGCAGGCTTTCGCTGCGCTCTTCGAGGGCTTGACCATGAGCGGTCTGGCTATGCAGGCCATGCAGAAATCTCGACCCGCCTCCGGCACGGAGCACCTCTTCAGCCATTACTGGGAGATGCGGCACCTGGAGACGGGCGGCGTACCAGTCTCCCATGGTTTCAAGGTTTCAATTGGAACCCTGGCGGCTTCGGCATTAGCGGATACGCTCCTGGCCATGGACATCAGAACGCTGGATATCGATGCGAGGCTTGGCACTTACCCCGCTCCGCTTGAGAGGGAAAAAGAGGTTCGCAGCACCTTCGAAGGAAATCCTGCAAATATGGTGGAACAGATCGTAAATGCGGCCCTTTCAAAGCATCAGGATCCGGTGCAGTTACGCGCAAGGCTGCAGCGGATAAGAGAGCAATGGTCTGCGATGAAAGAGAGAATCCGCCGTCAGGTCCTTCCATACAACCGAATGAGAGACCTGCTGCACGCGGCTGGCTGTCCCGTAGACTCCGAAGCTATTGGGCTCAGCCGTGAAGCGGTGCGAGACACCTTTGTACAGGCCCAGATGATTCGGCCCCGGTATACGATGCTGGACCTCGCCTACGACCTGGGCTGGTTAGAAGAGTGTGTGAATATCATTTTTTCATCCCCCGCCTACCTCGTCTAGCATTCGGCGATTCATGCGATGCATCAGATC
>CAZLRN010000088.1:0-12594 GCA_964561715.1 uncultured Spirochaetales bacterium | reverse complement strand
GCTTGCTCTGCAAGCAGCTTGCTTCCGCAAGCAGCTTGCAGAGCAAGTAGTTGGCCGCACGTAAAAAATGGGCCAAATCGTTTGGGTTGTGGGCGCAGCCAACGATATGAGATGTGTCTCTTATAATCGATTACTCCGAGCGGGTCAACGAGCTTCTTGGGCGGTTCTCTCTCTCGTCTTGGAAATCGAGACAGCGGTCACGGCGGCAATAACCAGGATGGCGCCGATGATCTGCTTTATCCCGATCTGTTCTTGCAGAAAGATCACGCTTGCGAACATTGTCACAACAGGAATGAGATTGATATACAACGTCGTGGTGCCGACGCCCAGACGATCGAGGGCGAACATATAGAGCGTGTAACCCACCGCAGAACAGAATATGCCGAGGTAGAGAACATGCAGAATGATCCCGATATCAATCATACCCCACTGGATCTGGTTCAGCTCGAGAAACAGAAAGGGAATAAAGGCGATCGTGCCAAAGAGGGTCTGCTTATAGACGATCGCAAGCTGTGAATATTTGCGAAAGAGCGTTCGGGACTGAAAGTTATACACGACCCAAGTCACAACACATCCGAACATAAAGAGATAGCCGAGAATCGGCTCTCCTCTGAGGGAGAGTCCATGCTCGACAACGAGGTAGACCCCCAACAATGAAAGAGCCACGCCGCCAACATGAATGAGTCTCAAGCGGGCCGAGAAAAGGAGAATCTCACCCAGCATCGAGACTACGGGAATGCCGGCCACGATAATCGACGCCGAAGAGGCGGAAATGAGCTTGACACCGTTGTTCTCGAGGAAAAAGTAGAGCGTGACGCCGAGGAGCCCGGTAATAACAAGTGTCACTCTGTCAGTCTTCTCCAACCTGAATCCCGGCTCCCGTCGCCAGAGTAAAAAACGCAGAAGAAAGGTCGCAATGAGAAACCTTGCGAAGGCCAGACTCATAGGGGGAAGAACCGTAACAGAAATCTTTATGCTGATAAAGCTCAATCCCCAGATCAGGGTCGTGGTGCTGATGGCGAGAATGGGGAACAACTTTTTGATAGGCGTCATGATCGTCTCTCTCCGGGCGTTTACCTCTCGGATCAAAGCAATGTAATATGCAATCTCCATTCGTGCAATGGAGGACGATTTGGCAAGCATCCGGATCGGCACATGCAGTTGGAAGTACGGCTCCTGGAAAGACCTGGTCTATACAGCTTCGAGGGGCATCAACTTCCTCGAAGAGTATGGCAACAAGTATGACACCGTCGAAATCGATCAGTGGTTCTGGTCCCTCTTTGGCGAAGCCAAGGTATCGCTGCCGGAGCCTCGCACGGTTGCGGAGTATCGCGATTCGGTTCCCGAAGATTTCGTCTTCACCGTCAAGGTGCCCAACAGCGTTACCCTCACCCATTTTTACAGAAAGAATCGATCCGAGCCTCTGAAGCCCAACCCCTATTTCCTGTCGAAAGACCTCTTTTTGGAATTCATCGAAAGGCTGGAGCCTCTCCGTTCACGACTAGGTCCCCTGATGTTTCAGTTTGAGTATCTCAACAGGCAGAAGATGCGCTCCCAAACGCAATTTCAGGCCCTCTTCCGTGATTTTCTGCTCCAGTTGCCTGACGGCCTTCCCTACGCTGTGGAACTAAGAAATCCCAACTACATCAACCGCTCATTTTTTGAGTTTATCAAGCAAAACGATTTGATTCCTGTTCTGCTCCAGGGCTACTACATGCCCTCAATACTGGAGATCTACAGCCAATGGCAAACCTTTATCGATGAATCCGAAACGGTGGTGATTCGGCTGCACGGCCCGGACCGCCAAAAAATCGAGAAAGAGGCCAGCGGCAACTGGAGCCGAATAATAGAGCCCAAAGATGAAGAGCTTAAAAGCCTAGCCGAAATGATCCGCCGCATGCAGTCCAAGGGAGTCAATCTCTACATCAACGTCAACAACCATTACGAAGGTTCAGCCCCGCTCACCATCGGCCGTATTCAAAATCTTCTCGCCTAGTACACCTCGTAGAGTCGATCGATCAAAAAAAGCGACCATCCCAGCGCTACAAGTGCGCCGAGAATAGAGAAACCTATTGTGCTGGTCCTGCGCTCTGGCTCCTCATCGGCTTTTTTGCTGCCATAGGTTTCGATTAGAATCCGATCAATGCTCTCGATGGGCCTTTTGGGATCGATCGCAGGCTGTCGTAGAAAAAGATTGAAGTAATAGAAGATCCTGCCAAGCAGCGACCCAATGAGTCCTGGTAGCCTGATGTCCCTTCGCACGTAAAAAAAGGAGATGTAAAAGAGCCCCACCAAAGTAAGCCCCCGGTACAATCCCGATACCAGGGCCAGCTCGGTTATGGGAAAACCGTGCACCCGGACGAGGATCCTTCCGGCGGGGGTTAAAAGATGCACGAAGCTGACAACGACTACCAAAACCGCGCTTCGAAACACGCTCAGCAGGGGCTTCGTCCTCCTGCGCGTCACGAAGCACAGGCCCGCATAGAGGGCTATGTAAAGTGACTTTAGGAGCAATGACTCGAGCAGCACAAACGAAGGGATCACAGCGAGCCCTGAGAGGAAGAGATGCGTAGGAGCGACATGGCCTTCGAAGCGGTTGGAAATTGACTCGTTCATTAATGCATCATAGCATTTTTCCACTCTCTGCGTGGTGTGTTCAGACCTCAGCAACGCTTGATTCCAACTCAAGGTTGAGATACCATCGCTTGAATGAGATTTAGGCCCAAGGCTCTCGATTATGTCGCGATACTCCTCGGTATAGCCGTTATCGCCTCAGTTACCGCTGCAGCCTATCGAAGTCCCTCAAGAACTAAAGAGCTCCGCATAACCACGGCAAAGGAAAGCTTTATCTATCCGATATCGGGAAACCGTGTATTGGAGGTCGAGGGGCCTTTGGGCACCACAAGCATTTCAATCTCCGATGGAGAGGTAAAGATCCTGAGCTCTCCCTGTCCTCAAAAGCTCTGCATCCAAAAAGGCTCGATCAAAGCTGTCGGTCAGTGGAACGCCTGCCTGCCCAACCAAGTGTTTCTGAGCATAGAGGGGAGAGCAGAGGGGGATTCGGTCGATGCGCTCAGCCACTGACAGGTCCGACTTGACAGCTTTTCTAGCTGCCCTATGTCTCTTCCTCTCCACCGTGGAATTTATCATACCCAAGCCCGTGCCGTTTATGAGACTCGGACTGGCAAACCTGCCCGTCCTCATTTCCCTTCGCTTTCTCCCTGTGCCGGCCCTCCTTCTCCTGATACTGCTCAAAGCCCTTGGTCAGGCGCTGGTGCAGGGAACCTTCGTTTCCTATGTCTTTCTCTTCTCGCTGGCCGGCACCCTCAGCAGCGGCCTTCTCATGATCCTGCTCTCCAGGATCCTAGGCCGCCATATCTCGCTGATCGGTCTCAGTGTCCTGGGAGCCCTTGCCAGCAACCTGGCTCAGGTGATTCTGGCTGTGAATCTGATTTTCGGGCCAAACGGCTGGCTCATCGCGCCTTTCCTCTTCGGGATCGGACTTGTCACCTCAATTCTGCTTGGTCTCTTTGCAGAGAGATTTTTAGCGACCTCACAATGGGTAAAACAGTCCCTCGCGGCCGATTACTCGAGGGAGTAGCGGCTATCCGTCAGTGAGAAACGCCCCCGCAGCCCCGAGGTTACGTAAATTCGCTTATCCTTCGTGACGAAGACGGCTTCCAGGTCGGGGATGCTCTCCGCCACCCGAAGACCCTTTTGCAGACCAAAGACAAAGAGCCCGGTGGAAAGGGCGTCGGCTGTCAACGCATTGCCGCTTACCACGGTCACGCTCGCGAGATCGTTCTCCACGGGATAACCGCTTCGGGTGTCCAGGATATGGTGGTACCGTTTGCCGTTCGCCTCAAAAAACCTTTCGTAGATGCCTGATGTGACCGCCGATAGCGCCTCGAGCTCGATGATTCCACAGTAATTCCCTCTGGGCCGAAGGGGATCCTGCACGCCGATTCGCCAGGGCTTGTCACCGGGTTTGTTACCAAGCACGAGAATGTTGCCTCCGATGTCGACTATCCCTCTCTCGATGCCGATGTCGACGAGAATTCGCCCTGCCTCTTCGGCGGCGTATCCTTTTGCAATCCCCCCCAGATCCAGCATCATGCCCCTCTCCATCAGGTAGACCTCTCTCGATCTTTGATCCAGCCGGATCCTCTGGTAGCCGACGAGCTCCAGCCTTTCTCGAATCCTCTCCGGCGGCGGAACAACGGCTTGGCCCCCTCCAATATTCCACAGTGTGACCAGAGGACCTACCGATATATCGAAGCCTCCCTCCGTGAGTTGCGAAAAGGCAACCCCCCGTTCGATGACATGAAAAGTATCTTCGGAGACTCGTACTGCCTCGACGCCGGCCTTACTGTTAATTCGAGACACCTCACTCTCCTCGAGATTAATGCTCATCCTCTTCTCTATCTCTTCGAGACGCTTGAATACGCGGTTGTAGGTGCTCTCAGGTGCCTGCACCAGCAGCGTGATCGTGCAGGGTGTGCCGAAGTAGAAGGCCGTTCTGGCGCGAGGTCTCTGAAGGGTGTCGGAACATCCCGCTACGGCTAGTATCGCCACTGGAAGCACTACTGCAAGCGATTTGGCGAAAGCCAGTCTGATAGAAAAGGATTTCTCGGAACCTCTATGTTGCGCCAAGATTTCAGTTTTCCAAAAGCTTGATCTCGACTCTCCGATTCTTTCTCATACCGGCCTCTGTGCTGTTGTCTGCAATGGGGGCAGTGGCACCCATGCCCTTATAGACAATCTGGTTCTGCTTCCGAACCCCGCGAGAGAGGAGATATTCACCAACGGCCCGGGCTCTCTCTTCCGACAGCTTCTGCCGACCTGCAGCTGTCCCGGCCAGAGCCGTATGGCCGACAATCAGGAGATCGCGATCAGGATACTTTTTGAGGATTTCTCCGATTTTATCCAACTTCGCCCGCTCTTCGGGCCAGAGATAGGCGGAATCGGGAGGAAAGTTAATATTCTCGAGGGTGATCGTGATTCCCTCTTCATCGGTTTTTACATCGGTGCCCTCCAAGCCCTGTTCTTCGATCGTCCGCTGGATCTCTTCCACTACAGCCTCACGGTCGAGGTGTTCCACCTGGATGACCTGACCTTTCGAGGTTCCCTCGAACTCGATGTATCGGCCGTCGGAGAGAAGGTAAATATAGTCGAAACGATCCTGGTACATGTAGGGCTTGCCCTCTTCTATATCCCAGTAATAGGTCTGCTGAGAGTTTCCGCTGATCTTAAGGGGCATCGAAAATCCCGGAGAGGGAAGAGTCCGTAGGTTTCGGGATGCTGAATAATGGATTTCGAAAACCGCCACGTCTCTGCCTTCTCGCCTCTCGGTTCCAAGATACGTATAAAACACATCCAGCGGTATGCTAAGCGGCTGTTCCATTCCGAACTGGCGAAGGTCGTGAACCTCTTCGGCCTCTGCCTTCCAGGAATCTCGAGGTTTTACATCGCGGGCGGGGAAAAGCGGTATATCTCTGACTATAGGCATGAGATACTCCGGCTCGATCTCATATTGCCCTCGCTCATCCCTCCAGAATTCGGATCGAAATACCTCATCCCCGAGCCTGTACGGCCCTGTGCTTCCCCACGCTCGCTCTGATACCTGAAAAACACCATGCAGAAGTCCTGATGACTGGCGCACATCTTTCACCTCGACGGATATCTTGTTAAGGATCTCCGCTTTGTTGTTGAACTTGCCATTGATGTACACATTCTCCACGACCTCTGTGATGATGTGATACCTCTCTCCCTGCGAATATTTAAAGCGAAAGACCTCTGCGTTTAGAAGCTGAAGGGACACCAACAGAAAGCTCAACACAATAATCCGTCGGGCTCGGCCGCCCATCGGAACGCCGCACCGGCCACGCCTCAGTCGGGCTCGGCCGCCCGCGCCACATCTCTGCATTTCAAACCCCCTCACTTGCGGTTCCCTTGACATTTCTTACTAAAATAATATATTAAAGCCAGTTCTTTGGAAAATTTTAATTTATACCGTAATGAAAAATCAGACTTCATTGATTGCGGAAGCATTGAGTCTGGTTCGAGAAGCCGGTTATCACGATCTTACCTCTTTTCAGAGAAAGGTGGTTCCCCTAATCGCGAGGGGAAAAGACACCGTCGTTGAGTACTCTTACCAAAGAGGAAAGACTGTCGCTTTTATTCTTCCGCTTTTGCTTCGGCTGAAGGAAAACGGATCTGGGATCAAGGCGATAGTCCTTGCTTCGAACACGGATGACTTAAACAAAATTTTCTACGAATTCAAGAGGTTCCACCTTCAGGGATCGAGATCCCGTCAAGAAAGCCTTATTAGAGTAAAGAGTCATTCCGAGAATCAGGGTTTTCTGACCGTCCTTCTTTCCGAGGAGAACGAGATTCGAACCGAGGTAAGGAGTTTTTCACGGGAGCCTGATATTGTAATAAGCTCTCCGGAGCGGCTAATCGATCATATACGTCGAGGCAACGTCCTGTTTTCGGATGATTTGCGGGTCGTTATCACCATCAAAGAGATCGAACCCGGCTTCTTGGAGGACCTGCAGTTCATATACTCGAAGCTTCCGTCAAAGAGACAGACAGTCATATTCTCCCCTGCGTCAGAGCACCCAGAAAACTGGTCTATTCTACGAAGACCAAAAGTATTGAGGGATCTGGCCTCGGTTCGCCGTCTAAAAAAAGCCGACCACTTCCTCCTAGAAGTGGAAGAGGAACGGAAGAGAAGCGTTCTCCTCGACCTGATAGCCAGCCAGAATCTCAGCCCTTTGCTTGTCCTGTGTGAGGAAGAAGAATCGGCGGCGGACCTGGTGAGGTTTCTCAAAAAAAATAAACTCAACGCAAGGAGAATGCACCAGGCTGGAAGTAAGAAAAACTCAGATCTCGATGCCGATGTCTATATCCTAGCCGATCAATCTGCAGGTTCCCGCGCATTTACCCAAATCAAAGTGTTGATCAACTATGACCCTCCTCGGGATGCCGAGTCTTACGAACGCAGATGTTCCTATCTGATGGAAGGGCCTCAAAAGATATTTACCTTCGCAGGTGAACATCAAACCTTTAACCAAAATCAAATACAGGAGATGCTAAAGGTGAGAGTGCAGAATAGAGAAGAACCGACAGAAGAGGATATCATCAAAGGATCTATCGAAAGCATCATCAAAATCATCAAAGAGCAGGAAGATCCGGACGAACTCAATCACTTTCGCAGGATCGTCAGAAAGCACGTCCCCGTTTTTTTACGCTCCTACTTTATGGCGTATCTCTTCAAGCAATCGCTGGGAAAACACGTAGCCAAACCCGAAAAGTTTACCACGCTGTTCATCAGCATTGGTAAAAATAGACGTGTCTATCCTCGAGACCTGGTCAGTCTTTTTATGAGCAATCTCAAGATCAACCGCTCTGATATCGGAGTGATCAAGATTTTTGACAATTACTCGTTTCTTGACATCTCTCTCGATCACGCAACTGATGCGATATCTTCTCTCTCGGGCACCAATTTTAGAGGGAGACGTATCACTGTCAATCGTGCCAGGAAGAGAAACGACTCTAGGGATTGAAATAAGATTGAGCCAGGCTCAGCTGCTTGTGCCCGATGACATTGAAAGCCTCCTTCAGGGAGAACGACCAGATCGAGCTATCGAGGTCGAGATAGGTTGCGGCAACGGTCACTTTTTGGTGGAATATGGCCAACAACAGACTGAAATCCTGCTCATCGGCATCGAGATCAAGAGGCGGCGCTGCGAAAAATCCCTCAAGAAGATCAACAATCGTCGCCTGGGCAATGTGCTTGTCGTAAGAGGCCGAGCTGAAGAGGTCCTCGATCATTTTCCAAACGCAAGAGTAAAGGCTTTCCACATCTACTTCCCGGATCCATGGCCCAAAAATCGACACCGAAACCGAAGATTTTTGCGTATGCCCTGTCTCCAAAAGCTGAGTGAGAAACTCACGCCGGGAGGCTTTATCTATTTTGCTACGGATTTTCAGGACTATTTTATGCAGGCCAAGGTATTGATGCTAATACATCCTAACCTGTCCCTGACCAACTCTCCCCCACCCGATGAGCTCAACCTCTCCCTCTTCAACCAGCGGCTCGCGAGCGCCGGGCGAGGAATGTTTTTCGTTTCCGCCGTGAAACTTAGCGAATAAGCGTCCGGAAGAGAAACAGCAGAAGAATCAGATTGGGAAAGAGATCCATTGAGAGAAAAGCCCCCGAAAGCAGGGTAAAGAGCATGGCCTTTTTACTGCATCGCAAAGCGTTCTCTTCTGGATTGCCCTGGATTATAATGAGATCAGCCATAGGATCAGTTGGCAGGGCGATGGCACTCGAATCGCCCAGGCTGCTGCCAAAGAGATAAGCTTCTCTGGTAGAAGGGGAAATTGTCAAATGCTCCGGCAATAGGGCATCGCGATCATTCGGTATGATTCGGCTCTTCAAGACATCCGGATCGCCACTGATCATCACGTAGCGCTCGCCGTTCGGCAGAACGCTGACAGCTTGCCCCTCGGGATCGTTTACGAAGTTCGCCTCGAAGTACCTCAAAGGCAAACGCTGCAAATCCCTCTGAGCCCTCAGCGATCTCGCTCGGGTCCAGAATGATTTGTAGAGATAGAGGAACACCGCTCCAGGGGGAAGAAGAACCGCCAGAGGCGCGACACTCAGTGAGAGAGCGATGAGGGCCGGTATGCGCGTTACCGGATTGGCCAAAAAGAGGTAGGTCAATAGCGATAGCGAAAAGGACCCGGTGATCAGCGAGACAAGGGTGAATTGATTCCAGTACTCGTTGCGTTGACGTCCGCTCCTGACTGCTCTTCGCAGGATTGTCTCCCTGGCGCCATCAAAGATCACTACCAGGAGCGGAACCCGGGGATGTGACCGAAAAAGCGCTAGACCGTCTTCTAGCCGGGCAATACCGGCTACGAACAGCTTAACCCCTGCGGGGAGTGACGAAATCTGTTTCCAGGGTATGCTCTGGGGCTCATCGTCAGTGAGCACGTCGGAGAGGGTTTCACCCGAAGACATCGAAGGCAGAATATAGACCGGGACGTCCTCGAGATCGGCGGCAGCCGAGACATCTCCGCTTCTCATCCAGATCCGGTTCGTATCCTGGATCGCTTCGAGTGTGCCGAAAAATCGAAATGCCGATCCCTCGTTTTCGCTGCTGAGCACGGAGTAATCCATGATGGCGTAGGTCGAAGCCGCAGTCATCTGCGCGCGGAAACGTCGCCACTTGGCCCTCACCGAAAAGGCTCCCAAACCAGGAATCAGCATAAAGAAGAGGAATGCCACCGCAAGGGTCAATAGCACATAATAGAACATCACTGCCGCCGGCCTTGATAAAAAAGGCGATATTTTATAACTTACAGACAAATCCCATAAAATCTAGGTTAACTCTAGCAGGAATATACCATGGTCAAGCAGATAGTAGTAGGTGTTCTGCAAACTAACTGCTACATCTACAGCTCAGAATCAAATCCTACCGGTGAATGCATCGTGATCGATCCAGGAGGAGACGTCGGCACAATCATTTCGCATATCGATGAATTGCGGTTGCAGCCTGCCGGCGTTGCCCTCACCCATGGTCATTTTGATCATACCTCGGCGCTCGGAAGCCTCATACGTCACTTCGAACGTGAAAAAATCTCTCTTAAGGTGGCCATCCACGAAAGGGACAAAAAATACCTGGGAAAATCATCAGAGGAGCACCACAAGAGAGATTTTAGAAATCTTGGCATAGCTTATTCCAACGAGATGAGCAATCTCTTTCCCGATGCGCTCCCCGCACCTGACATTATTCTAAAAGAGGGAGACAGGGTCTTCGGAACGGACCTCGTCGTCATCGATACCCCCGGTCATACCGAAGGAGGGGTTTGCCTCTACAGTGCTGCCGACGGCGTGCTCTTCTCGGGTGATACGCTCTTCTTCGAAGGTATTGGCCGGTCTGACATCCCGGGGGGAAATGAGTTTCTGCTTATCAAGAACATTAAAGAGAAGCTTCTCGTATTACCGCCGGCAACCAACGTCTATCCCGGACATGGCCCCGCGACAACTATTGAACGAGAGGTGCGCTCAAACCCTTTTCTCAGCATTTAAAGCCTGAACACGTGATACTCACTTGAGGCCTATTGCTACGACTTCCTGCGGATTGCCCTGGTAGAGCTTGATGTAGAGGCTGAGGGATTTCTCGTCGTAATACCATCCGTTGATGAAGGTCTGATAGTCTATGCTCTGAGCAATCTTGATTCCGTGCATCTCGACTGATTCGACGGGCTGAATACCCTGGATCATGATGTAGTGCGTATGATTAATGGGGAAGGAGAGAGAAAACCTAAGGGTTTCCGATTCAACTTTAAGGTCTTCGAGTTTCGCGGCGGTCCACAACCAGCTGCCGGGTGCGTACATGGGGTAGAGAGGTATCTCTTCTGGATAGTAGGGTGAGATGGACACTAAGGCATAAACCTCCTCGGGTGGAACGTAGAGGTCATCATTCTCGACAATCCTCTCCGCCGATGGCCTTACCCTTCGGGGAAGGAAGCCCAGCTCATCACTCAGTGAAAGGGAGGAAAGAATAAGCGCCCGCCCCAAGGATTCCAGGGATTTATTCTTTTCGAGCCTCCCTATTTCACGCAAGAGATATCCCGCTTTGATGGAGTGATAGACATCAACGGATTCATCGTTATCCATATAGAACCACGGCTCTCCGTTGATGATCCTGATTTGGGGAAGTATGCTTCGAGATACAGCCTCTCCAAAGCGGTTGAAGTAGCTCTCGCCCTCATGAAACCACTTTTTCACTTCCAGATAGGTTTCGAGCAGACCGAGACATACATCCACTCCCTGCGCCTCGATCTCCAGGTTGACCACGAGACGGGAAACCAACTCATCGATCTGGGATAACATATTCGAGTTGAGAATCGTTTTGATGAGGTGATCAACTTTGAAGAGAGCCGGATCTCTCGACCTTATGAGCCGCTCTATGTTCCTTGTCCTTTCGGGCAGTCTCTTGAAATACTCCTCCTTGAACCTCATCAATCGACCAATAAACGGGCTGGCCAGGTAGAGAAACTCCGTAGAGGGCTCCTTGGTGAGGCGAATATCCATGGCAGCGCTTATAAACGGCGCTGCCTTGCTGTAGGTTCCTCTCTCCAGGGACTCTGCTATCCATGCTTGGGCGAGTAGCTCTGAAAATCGGGGCTCCTCGCCCTTCATCGTCCATGTCCCCTCCCCCATTACATAACGCTCATTATCCCAACCCCGATAGGCTCTATCCAAATAGGCGCTGACAGAGGTCTCGTACTCCTCCGTGCTCTTCGAGGCGCCCGACTGCACAAACCAGAAGAGGTAGGGATCCGACAAGGCCTCGTCCGCCCTCTTGACGACAAGCTCCCGCGTGTCGCCTTGCGGCGAAGGGGCTATGTAGAGGTAGGTATCGTCGATTTTCGAGCCCGGAGGCATAGTGAGGTGGTACTGATCATCGCCGCTGGAAAAGGAAAACACGGGGATGCCAGCGGTAGGCAATACTTGGACCTGCGAGCTGTCATAGGGGACGAGACACATCGAATCGCCCTTAAGCATCACTCGAAGAGTCATCCACTCCCCCAGGGAACCGCCCAACTCAAAGGCCAGTCGCAGCCTCTCTTCGAAAACAAGTTCGATCCCCGCGGAATATTTGTTGTAATCGGTAAGAGCTAGATTTCGAGGCCTGCCTGAACCACGCTGAATGGCGATAGTCTTGTCATCTGAAAAGCTAAATCGCAGGCCCCTGTACTGCACTGTCAGCTCTTTGATGCGGGGTGTTCTTCCCAAAACCGCCGAGGTTTTGGTTCCACTTATAGCAAGGCTTCCGATCTTGTCCGAAAAGGGATCCAGATTGGTAAACTGCAGGTATACGAAAACACCTATAACACCTATATAAACTATGGGGATAGCCCCATAAAGAATAGATCTCTTCATCGCCATTGTATTCGAGAGGAGAGTCAAGGAATGCTGTTTACCGGGCTATTGTACCAGCGGGGCATGGGTTGTGCAAGGTTTTATATTCGGTCAGGCAGCAAACAGGGGATTGCCGGGGCTCTGCCGGTAAAGCATGGACTTCAAGAGACTCGGGAAAATGGTAAAAAGTCAAGTTTTGCTTGGGGAATTCCCACTTTTCGCAATGGTTCGGAATCCGTTTTTCAGAGATTGCTCCCGCCGAGCCAACCTACGCATCTCGGCCTCCGCAGCGTTCCTACGCACAAGCCCATTCTAAGCGCATTCCAGGCCCATTCCTATGGGCAGCGCAGGGCACGGCCCGGCCTAGCGTGGCCCGGCCTAGCGCGGCCCGGCCTAGCGCGGCCCGGCCTAGCGCGGCCCGGCCTTGACATTTTCACCCAACTCCGGAAAACTACCTTACCAATATACCCACTAGTTAGGAGGAAGGTATGTTTAAAAATCGTGCAGTACTGCTGCTGGCGGTAGGGCTCATGATCGTGCTCCTACCGGGAATGGCAGCAGCGGGCGGGCTGGAGCTCGGCGTCGTCGGAAACATCGGCGCAGCTGGGGGAAGCACGGACAACTCGGCTGTGGAGGGCCAGCTGGGACTCACC
>CAZLRN010000087.1:0-12671 GCA_964561715.1 uncultured Spirochaetales bacterium | reverse complement strand
CAATTCTTCAGGCCGCCAAAAGTGGCGACCTTCAGGTCATCAAGAACCTGGCCTAGAGAGCCGAGGTCTGCAGCGCTGCAGCGCTGCTGCGTTTCTATTCGTTCATCGTGAAGACGACTCCCAGCATGCTGTCGGGATCATCGAGAGCTTGCGATATCCCCGCCTCCACGTTTTCCAGGGGGATGGCGTGAGTCGTGAGGGGATCCACCACAAGCTTGCCTTCGGCCATGAGGCGGAGGCAGAGCGCGAGATTGGTCTGGGTGGTCCACCTCATGAACACGGGGGGATAGGAAGGCCCGAACTCCCAGATCGGATCATGATAGCCGGGCCCGGTACGGGAAGCCCTTCTATAGTCGATGTTGGTCAAAGATCCTCTATAGTCAAACCCGGCTCCGCCAACAAACACTATCACTCCCATGGGATGTCCGTCTGGTGAGCATTTCATGCTTTTCTCGAGGCTGTTGACGGCACCCGTAGCGTCGCCGCCGAAAGCGATTACTGCGGCATCGAGTCCATAGCCGGCGGTGAACTCTTCAGAGCTTTTAACCTCCTTCTCACCGTCTACTGTCGTCACTGCATCAATACCCCAGGTCTTCGCGATCTTGGAGCGTTTTTTTATGTTTTCCCAGCCGATCACATAGCAGCCATTCAGGCGAAAGAGCTGGGAAGTCAGCTGCCCGACGATTCCCAAGCCAACCACGGCGACGTTCCAGCCGAACTCGGGAATGCTTCTTCGCAGGGCGTGCAGCGCCGTCGCTGCGAGCATGGCGTACGAGCCCTGCGCAAAGGAGAGGCTATCGGGCAATTTGAGACAAAGATTGTGGGGAACAACGGCAAAATCGGCGTGCATGGCGTACCTGTTGCCGACACAGGCTACTCGATCGCCCCTCTTGAATTCTTTGACTCCCTCCCCGACATCCAATACGATGCCGGAGTTGGAGTAGCCAAAGGGCTTTGGTGGTGCCTTTTCATCCGGATGATCTCGCTTCTCAGCGAGTCCGCGCCAGCTCCCAACCTCGGTTCCCGGACTGACAAGGGAGGCATGGACTTCGACGAGTACGCCTCCCCTCGCGAGCTCCGGCACTTGCTGCGCCACAAGCCTTATCTGGCCGTCGCCGCAAACGGCTGCAACGTATCTTTTTGTCGGCAAAGCCATTCTGCTCTCCTCAAAACTGCGGGTGAACTAAAAAGCGGGGTATTCTACGATGGATGAAACACACAATCAAGCTTGCCAGAGGATGCCTTACAAATAACACAAAACTCTTTACACTTTACACTACCCATTCGAGATCAGTTCATTACTGCTGACAGTCGGGCACCAGAAGGCCTCTATATGGGCAACGATGAGAGCCAAGCCCTCGTCATGACTTACATACGGAGGCTTTGCCGGATTGTACATGCAATCGGTTAGATCTCGGCAGAGCATAATATCGACTCCCCAACGCACCATCTGCTTGATAGCAAAGGAGCGGTTGAGGATGCACATGTTGGTATGAACGCCCATAATCACGACGTGTTCGATCCCCTGAGCCTTCATATAACTGTAAATCTCTCGGCCGTTGTCGCTGATGGTATCTTTCTTTTCGTCGATATCGATCATGGTATGCTGTCTCGACCAGAGATGCTCGTTGACAATCCCTGGGTTGTCTTCTGAATCGCATCCGCCGTCTGAGGCGTCCACGGGTAGGGCAGGGTCTTCGTGGAATTGATCCACCGGAGGCGTCACCGGCGGAGCTTCCAATATCCTGAGTCTCGCTGGATTCTCTGCATAGAAATCCATTGTATCGGATGGCGCATGAATGATATGGGCGTCCATCGCTCTAAGGGCGCGCAGAGTTTTGTTCATTCGAGGCAAAAGCATCTTGAGTCGCTCCTGGGCTCCGCGACACCAATGACGATCCCAGACGTCGCAGACGATTATTCCCACCTTGTGAGCCGGAAGGATCTTTTTCTCCTCCACCGTTTGCCAAGACCTGAGATTCACTTCGTCACTGCAGTTTCGAAGCCATCGCGTCGGGTGGGCGGCTGAGCCCGCACCGCTGCTTTGCCGGTGGTCATGGATATCGGCTGTGCCTTTTAGGGCTTCAGAAACTTGCACCTTCGGTGCTTGGGTAAAAGCCACCTGCTTTGCAGGTGGGCTTTTACAGGTGAGCACCCTCGTCCGGAGCGTAAGATATAGTCGATTTTCCATAACAGCATCTTAGCAGATTTTGCAGACGTGGACAGAGAGACATTAACCGGCTATCGTGATTGGAAGGGGTGATATGATGGCCAGAGTCATAAGGGCTGTGCTTCTGGGCGCTGGGCACGCTCATGCAGTCGGAAAGATGAAGATGCTGCAGGCGTTGGACGAATATGAGCTGGTGGGGGTTTGTGAGCCCGACCGCACAACCCGGGACCGTCTCTTAGAGAAGCAGGCCCTTCAGGGCCTCAGGTTGTTGACCGAGGAGCAGTTGCTCGGCGACCGTTCAATCGAAGTGGTTGCAGTCGAGGGCAAGGTACAGCAGAATCTGGCCCTGGCACGCCGTGCCCTGGAGGCGGGCAAACATGTACATTTGGACAAACCCGCCGGAACGGATCTTTCCGCGTTTCGCGCATTATTGGACGAGGCAGCAGAAGAAAAGCTTCTGGTTCAAATGGGGTATCAGTTTCGCTACAACAGCGGCATCGATTTCGCTCTGAAGGCGGTGAAGAACAACTGGCTGGGAGAAATCTTTTTTGTTCATGGATCAATAGGCTCACGTATTGCTCGGGATGCCCGAAGGGAAAATGCCTTCCATCCGGGAGGTATGATGCTCGAGCTGGGGTGCCATCTCATCGATGTGCTGGCAGCGATTTTGGGCAGACCGTCTGAAGTAACACCTGTAATGAGGCATGATTCGGAATACGACGACCGGCTGGCCGATAACACACTGGCCGTTTTTCACTATCCCCATGCGGTTGCCGTCATCGAGAGCGCCGCGATGGAATCCGAAGGATTTCAACGGCGCCGGCTGGAGATATGCGGGACCGAGGGCACCGTCATCGTCGAGCCGATCGAGCCCCCGGCTGTCAGGCTTCATCTCATAGAGCCGCGGGAAAGTTATAGCGCGGGATGGCAGCAGATCCCTGTGCCGAATACGCCGCGCTACGAGGAAGACCTGCGGGAGCTGGCGCGCTGCATTCGTACCGGCGAAGAGCCCTCCTTTTCAATGGATCATGACTATATTGTTCAGGAGACGATTCTGAGGGCCTGCGGACAAGATGTGGGGGAGTCATGAGGCCAAAAGGATTTCTTGGACCATTTCCGCCGTGTGGCAACCTGGGTGGATTGGACCGAAACGAAGGATGTGGTGCTGCATGGCGATCCCGATATTCAGACGGATCGAGTCGCCGTGACATGGCTAGCCGCGGATGCCGTATTGAGAGAGGCATCTGAGTTGGGCTGCAGTCTGGTTGTTTCTCATGAGGGTGCCTTCTATCCGGCATTTCAGGGAACTCAGAGTGAGGACAGCCATCTAGCGGAAAAGTGTCGCCTTATGGATGAATTGGGCATCACGCTCGTAAGGTGTCACGACACGTGGGACAGGATGCCGTATTGGGGTATCTGTGACAGGTGGGCAGAGTACCTGGGCTATCCCACGGAGCCGAGACCTGTGGATTCCTTCTACAGAATATGTCGAATACCTGGTCTCGCGGTGGAGCAAGTCGGTAAAGCCCTGATGAGAAAGGTCCGGTCCCTCGGGCAGAAGGCGATGGGCCTCATCGGTCGGAGAGACAAGATAATCGAGCGAATGGCTGTAGGAACCGGCGCAATCACCCGGTTGCCGGATATGTTCGAGCTAGGCGCAGATCTGATTTTGGCGACGGATGACGGGATCGAGGCGGCATTCATTCCGTGCGGATTCCCTCCTCCTTTGATTGTCGAGTAGATCTGACATTCTGGACGGGATTTTTGGGCTCACCTTTTCTCTACTCGAAGAGCAAGGCCTGGGCCAGGACTGTTTCGACCACTTCCATAGTTTTAACGCAGTCCGAGAAGGGAGAAGACGTGATTTCTCGCCCTGATTTGACGGAATCGATGAACTCCCGATTCTTGGCCTGGAAGCCCCCGAATACGTAGATCTCGTCACTTCCGGCCACTTCTTTCGTGTCGAACTCCTTTCCTTCGTAATCGCCTTCCTCATAGAGATAGGCCTTCGCTTCGACCTCGGCATCCGTGTAGATGCCGGGAGCGTGCATCTGAACATGGAACACCCTCCGCCCGCTGCTCCAGCTGTTTACAACGTAGCCGATGGAGTCGTTGTCGAATCGAAGGGTGATGCCTATCCAGTTGATGTCCGGCACGCCGACGCGCTTGCAATGGGACTGTACGTCCACGACATTGCCGCCACACATCCACCGGACCGTGTCAATGGAGTGAGTGCAGTCGTCCAACATATGATCCCGGGCGTTGATGAAGGGTTCGGGGCTGTATTTGAAGAACTCGCACACCGCATGGGTGATCGGACCGTGGGCCAGGCAGGCCTCCCGCATCTTGACCAAGAGCGGGCAGCTCCTCCTCTGGTGGTCGACCTGTGTGATGCAGCCGTGTTTATCCGCCAGATAGGCTAGGAGAGCAGCCTGGTGCATCGTCATTCCCATGGGCTTTTCGATAAAGAGGTTTAGACCCTGCTGAAGGCACCACACCCAGATATCGAACATGATGTGGGGTTGGCCGATCACGTACACCGCATCGGGACTCTGTTTCTCTATCATCTTCTGGTAGTCATTGGGATGTCGCAGCTCGAATCTATAACCCTGTGGAATGCCGTACCTGTCGGCAGTGCTGTTTACAGCCTCGGGGATCAGATCACCGATTCCCACGATCTCGACATCGTCAAAAGAAGCAAGGGAGGGGTAATGCACGCGATTGGCCATCATTCCCGCCCCAACCATGCAAATCCGAACCTTTTTTTTATCAGCCATTACATCGTCCTCCTATTCGAAGAGGCTTCTGGCGTAGGCGATGTCCTGCGACACAAGGCGGTTGACATCATCACCTTTGAGATCCCCTTGCCCCGAAGGATCGCTGTACTCTGCTGTCAGACAGTAATCTCCCTTGTACTCGCGCTTCTTTAGTTCTGCAGCAACCTTCGGCCACGATGTCAGGCCATGGCGTCCCGTGGTCCAGTGCTTTTTCCATTCGACATCTTCGGCCTCGGGTCCGGTGGACCTCTTCCAGAAAGCGCTCTTGAGGTTGACCAAAACAAGATGGGACCAGACAATGTCGATGGCCATGTCGTCGGGCTCACCGTCGAGACCGCAGTGAGCCGGGTCGAGAACGGCTCCCACCAGCTTGGGATCGTAGCCTTTGATCAGGTGCATCAGGCCTATAGCGCTGCCGACAAAATAATCGGCGTGGTTCTGCACACCGATCGTCACTCCATGATCCTGCAATGCCGGCAGTAGAGCATCATACTCCTTGCGAATCCGTCTTTCACATTCGAAGTAGCCAATGCTCATATCGATTCTTGCCATGACCCGTAATATAGGCACTCCCGCTTTCCCGCAGGCCTCGATTGTTTCGACATTCGTGGGACCAGCCACGCTTCTGATTTTGACGCCGTTGTCTTCAAAAATCTTTGCTGCCTCCGGAAGGCCCCTGCTCGCCTTTTCGGGGATTACCTGAAAGTTGTCCCTAACCGGAAGCTCGACCCCGTCGAATCCGAGGTCCTTGATGTGCCTGGCCAGCTCGGACAGAGGTTTGTGCGGCCAGGGTTTCGAGAATACGGTGAAGAGGTTTTTATCCGTGCCCGTCATGTTTTTCTCCTATCTCAATTCTGTAGTTAGCGTGTTCGATTGTTCTCAACGCTTTCGTAGTAGTCAAATGAGGGTCCCAGTTTTTTCTTGATATCGGCGGTGGCGTCGTCGAGTTTACGCTTGATTTCTCTGTTCAGTGCTCTGTCTGCAGCGAGTACATTTTTCTCCAGCCTCTCGATGTTCCGTGTACCTATGAGAGAGGACGTGATGCCCTTTGCGGCAAGAGCCCACTGTAGCGCTATTTCCGCGGTATCCATCTCGACCTCCTCCGCAATACGTCGGATCGCCTTCAGCGCTCCAGCACTTTCCCCCTCAGCCCCGTGCTCTCCGTGCCGGCTCAGATCATTGTAGCGGCTGTCAAAATGGCGGGTTCTTCGCTGCTGAGCCGGCACATCGGCGAGCGACTGGTAACGATCTGAAAGAATTCCCTGAAGGAGAGTCATGTAGCCGACAACACCGATTCCTGATTGGATGCAAAAGGGAAGCGCCTCGTGTTCGATCGCTCTGCACAGCAAATTGTAGGGTAGTTGATTGACGGCTATTTCGACCTCGAATCTATCGAGCTCCTTCATTCTCGTGATCCCAAAATTGCTGACTCCGATGTATCTGATTTTGCCCTGTCGCTGCAACAGAAGGAGGGCTTCGATCGATTCGCTCAATACGGGTGGATTGGTGATAATGCTCTCCTCATCCGTAAAGTGCCTGATGGAGTGGGGGTGGATCGGCCAATGAATCATGTAGAGGTCTAAATAGTCAGTTCGCAGCCGCCTGAGGGAGGCCTCACAGCTTTCGATGAGCGTGTCTCTGTAGCAGTGGGAGGGAGAGACTTTGGATCCAACAATAATCTTGTCTCGTGGCAGTTTCTCTATCGCTCTGCCAAGGGATTCCTCGCTGCGACCATCGTTGTACACTTCGGCCGTATCAAAGTACGTGATACCAAGCTCGTAAGACCGCCTGACAACGGCGTCGACCTGCCCAGGGCTTACTTCGCCCCAATAATCACCTCCGCCGAAGGACCAGCACCCGAGCCCTAAAACCGAAAGCTCCAGATTCGATCGGCCGCAACGTCTCTTTTGCATCGATTCGTCCTTTTCAAACCAGGCTAAGGGCCTGGGCTTGGATGGTCTCTGCGACCTCGAGGGTTTTGGCCGCATCGGAAAAGGGCGAGGAGGTCATCTCTTTGCCCGCTTTGAGTGAGTCGATAAACTCCCGGTTTTTTGTCGAGAAACCCCCGAAGACATGAAACTCGTCGCTTCCGGCAACTTCTTTTGTGTCGTACTCGATGCCCTCGTAGTCTCCATTAACGTAAAGATAAGCCTTGTTCTCGACCTCGGCGTCAGTGCAGATTCCGGGAGCGTGCATCTGCACCCGAAACACACGCCTGCCGCTGTTGTTGTTGCAGAGCACATATCCGGTTGAACCGTTGTCGAATTGAAGGGTGGCACCGAACCAGTTGATATCTGGCACGCCGACTCTCTTGCAGTGGGACTGCACCTCCACGACCTCGCCTCCGCACATCCAGCGCACCGTATCGATGGCATGGGTGCCGTCATCGATGACACGGTTGCGGGCAAAGAGGTACGGCACCGGCAAGGCCTTGTGGAACTCACAAACGGAGTGGGTTATCGGACCGTGCTCGAGACAGGCCTCACGCATTTTGACCAGAAGCGGGCAGCTTCTTCGCTGATAATCGACCTGAGTGATGCATCCGTTTTCGATCGCCAGATGGGCGAGCAAGCGGGCCTGATGGATCGTGAACCCAAGGGGTTTTTCGATAAAGAGATTCAATCCCTGCCGGAGGCACCATGTCCACACATCGAACATCACGTCGGGATGACCGATGGCATACACCCCGTCGGGGCTCTGTTTCTCGATCATTCTTCGGTATTCATCCGGGTATCGTATCTCGAAGCGGTATTCGTGAGGGATGTTGTATTTATCCGCTGTCTCGTTCAAGGCTTCGGGATTCAGATCGCAGATGCCGACTATCTCGACGTCATCGAAAGAGGCCAGAGAGGGATAATGCACCTTGTTGGCCATGCTGCCTGCTCCGATCATGCAGATGCGAACCCCCGTTTTTTTCTCAGGCGATGCAGCCATCATTTTTCTCGTTGTTAGGGATTGGAATAAGAGACTTACGATTATAGCACGAGAAAGAGGCAATCGGAAAGGCCATGCAGTTTTTCCTTGACAGCTCAAACGCCCAGGCGTTACACTGATTTAGTTCAAATTTGTAAGGAGGATATATATGAGAAAAATCACTTTGCTGTTTTGCGCTCTTTTAGTCCTTTTCGGCGGGACCGCAGTGTGGGCCGGCGGCACTCAGGAGGAGAAGCCGGCAGCAACAACGGAAGCGGCGAGGGAGAAGACTCCCATCGAGATCTACAATCCGAGTTTTGCTTATCCCACTGAAGCCATCAAGCTGACCCTGTGGGACTACTACGACGAGCGTCCCGACCGGATCGCCTGGGAAAAGCAAAAGGTCAAGGAATACAGCACGATTCACCCGAATGTGAACGTCACGGTCGTCAACATCCCGTGGGTCGGGTGGCAGGCCAAGTACCTCTCGGCGTTCCAGGCCGGTACCGGACCGGATGTCTGCACTTGGGACATCAGCCTTGCGCCGGCCACCGGAGAAGTGGTACCCGCTCCCGATTGGGCGGTCAAGCTGATCGAAGAGAAGTACAGCCCCGCCGCTCTCCAGATGATGGAGTACGACGGCCAGTACTGGGGTTGGCCGTCTCAGCTCGATGTCGGTCAGATGCTCTACTACAACACGAAGATGTATCGAGAGGCTGGGCTCAGCCCGGACGCTCCGCCGAAGACGCTTCCCGAGCTGGTCGAGGCCATGAAGAAGTTGACCAAGTACGACGGCACAGGGGAGATCGTCCAGGGCGGCTGGGCCATTCGTTACTTCGGTGACGTTCCTTCCATACAGGGCAAGTGGGCGATGTTCCTGATGTGCTATATGGACGGACAGTACGGTACCGTGTGGAACAAGGATTACAGCGACGTGCTCTTCGAGAGACCGGAGGTCGTCGAGGCCCTGAAGCTCTACCAGGACATGGTCTACACCTGGAAGGTCGCCAGCACCAAGATGCCGAAACCGGTGGAGGCGTTTCAGCTGGGTCTCACCGCCATGACCAACCGCGAGTCCTTCATGATCGGCAGCCTCAAACGGGACGCGCCGAACATCGAGTTCGGGATAGCCCCCGCGGTCAATGGGGCGCCGCCCTTCGGCAAGTACGAGGTCGGTACCTCACTCTCTCCCGGACAGTCCATGATGGTGACCAGCAGGAAGTACAAGGACATCTCTTGGGACTTTTCGCTCTGGCTGAACAACGACGAGAACGACCTGACCCTGGCCAGGATGCAGGGCGGGCTCCCGACCCGCAAGTACGGCATGGCGAGCGACTACGTCAAGAACGAGATCCCGTACGGGAAGGTCGCGGAGACTGTTTTCGCACGACCGCCGTTACGGATCGAGATCGATCCCTGGGGCATCACCAACGAAGTGCGGACCTACATGGGCGATGCCGTGGTGGCCGTGATCACGCAGAAGGCGGATCCAGCCACTGTGGCTCACGAGGCCGCGGTCAAGGCGCGGGAGACTATCGCTAAGGCCAAGGCGTCCAAGTAGGCCGCCGCCTTCGAGCGACTGCACACCCGGGGGCCGGAAGGTTCCCCGGGTGCGATTTTTCGGAGCTGCTATGCCCGCGAAAAGAGGCCTGTTCTACACCCTGACCGAAGACATCCGGCACCCGATCCGCCGCTGGGGTTACGTCTTCATGCTGCCGGGTATCCTCTACTTCGTCTTGTTCCTTGCCTTTCCCATCGTCAGGACGCTGTGGCTGTCCTTCACGGTGTGGCGGGGCTTTGGTTCACCGCCCAAGTTCATCGGGCTCGAGAACTACCGGATGATCCTCGTCGAGGACCAGGGCTTCCGCACCTCGCTCTGGAACACGTTCTACTACGTGCTGATGGTCGTGCCGATGTCGATCTTTCTGCCCCTGGTGCTCTCGCTGATATTCGAGGACCGCTTTCCGCTGAAGAACTTTTTCCGAACGATCTATTTCCTTCCCTCCATAACGTCGATGGTGGCCATCGCCATGATGTGGACCTGGGCCTACGAGCCGCTGTTCGGGATCTTCAACGGCTTCCTAAAGGCCGTCGGGGCGAAGCCGCTGAGCTTCCTCAAGGACTCCGTCCAGGCCATGCCATCGGTGGCCGTGATGGGGGTCTGGGCGGTGATCGGCTACAACATGATCATCTGCAGAGCCGGCCTGACCGCCATTCCCGACGAGTACTACCAGGCGGCCACCATCGACGGAGCGAACTGGTTCCAGAGGGTGACCCGGATCACCCTTCCGCTTCTCAAGCCGACGCTCACCTTCCTCATCGTTACCGGCATGATCAACAACCTTCAGGTCTTCACGCAGATCTTCGTGATGACGCACGGCGGCCCGGGGGACGCCACGCGGACCCTGGCCTACCACCTCTACGAGACGGGCTTTAGCTTCAACTGGTTCGGCAAGGCGTCGGCCATGGCGGTGGTCCTCTTCATCATGATCATGATCATTACCGTGATCCAGCTCAAGATTTTGAAGCGCAGGTACTAGGAGGAGGCTATTCCAATGAAAGAGAGCGGATTGATCGAAGACAGGATCAGGTCATCTCAGAGGTACGACACCCTTGCCTACAGGTTCATGAACTTTACGGGACGGACCATCGTGTTCCTCATCGTTTTGATCGTGGCGATATTCATGATCGCGCCCTTTGCTTGGATGGTCATAACGTCCATCAAACCCAAACCGGAGATTTTCACTTTAAAAATCAGGTGGATCCCCTCCAGAGTCACCTTTGATAGTTACAGGGAGGTGTTCGCGGCTGCACCGTTTTTCCGCTACATGCTCAACAGCATCTTCGTAAGCAGCGTCGACGTAGCCAGCTCGCTGCTGTTTTCGACAATGACAGGTTACGCCTTTGCCAAGTTCAAGGTTCGAGGAGCGAATCTCATTTTCATGATTATCCTCTCCGGCTTGATGATTCCTTTCTCGGTGAGACTGATTCCTATGTATCTCTTCATGGTCAACCTGGGCTTCAGTGATACCTACTTCGGAGTCATCGCTCCGAATCTCCTGAGCATCATGGGTATCTTCCTCTTGAGGCAATATGCAGTCTCCCTGCCGGACGAGCTCATAGATTTTGCAAGGATAGATGGGGCGTCGGAGCCCAGGATCTTCTTTGTCATTATCATGCCTCTCTGCAAACCGGCCATGGCCGCTTTGGGGATCTTCAAGTTCATGTTCACCTTCAACGACTTTCTCTGGCCCTTGGTCATGATCAATGATGTGATGAAGCGAACGATCACCGTTGGCCTGGCCATGTTCAGCGGATACTACACAACGTACTACGGGCAGTTCATGGCGGCATCGACCTTTGCCGTGATCCCGATTCTCGTGGTCTATATGTTCTTCCAGAGACAGATCATTCAGGGGATCGCACTGACAGGACTCAAGGGTTAGTGACAGGTAGAGAACGCCTCCTCGCAACGATTCGGGGTGATCCAGTCGACAAATCTCCGGTCTATCATCTCCAGTTCTCCGGTCACGCGGCCTCGGTCATCTTGGGGAGGGATAATGTCTGCATTGGCGGAGAGCACAACCAGTGGTTGGAGATCAATGCTCTGTGGGAGGGAGAGGAGGCTCACAGGGAGTTCGAGAGGCGCTGCGAGGAAGATGCCGTGGCCATTGCGCGAGCCTGCGGTCACGATATGCTGCGCCTCCAATACTGGCGCTGGTCCAAGGACGAAAGGCCTGTAAAAAAAATCGATGACTTGACCTTTTTATTTGGGGATCCCGATGGCGACTGGTATACTCTGACCTACAATCCCGATATCGAGCTCATGAGCCGAATTGAGGGGTTCAAGAGCGAATCCAGGTCGGCCCCACGCCGCCCTCCAGAGCCCGAAGCCTCGGAGGAGGAGTTCCGGCGGGAAGTCGAGCAGGAGGAGCAGAGAGCCCGAGAGTACTCTCCTTCCAGCGAGCCCGACCCCTGGCTCAAGGAAAAGATAGAAAAGTATCCGGAGTATCTCATTCGGCACGGCGGCGGTACCGTCTATGTGGACATGTACTCCCCGCGAGAATTGACAGCGGTAGCCCTCTGGCCCGACCTTTATGCCCGCAAGCTCATGGCTCAGGCGGAGCGCCTAGCAAAAGATATCCCGTCACTGGCGGCTTCCGGTTTGGAGCTCAACCTTTCGGGGATGGATTTCTGCTACAATCAGGGGCCGGTCATATCTCCCGAGACCTTCCGGGAAGTCGTCATGCCGGCGCTGAAGGTGATCGTCGATGCCTGTCACGAGCACGGGATGTACTATTTCTATACGAGCGACGGGAATTTCTGGTCTGTGGCCGAGGCGATGTTCGAGGGAGCCGGTGTGGACGGCTGGTGCGAAACCGACGCCAGCGCGGGTATGGACCTTCGCCGCCTTCGCGAACGCTTCCCCAATGTCACCTTTCAGGGAACCATCCGCTCACAGCTCCTTCATCGAGGCACGAGAGAAGAGGTCATTCGGGAAACCTTGGACTGCCTGGAGGTGGCCAAGGAGTTGGGCGGCGTACTCGTCGGCGTGTCCAATCTGATTATGCCGGGAACCCCGCCTGAGAATATCATCGCCCTCCTAGAAACTCTCGAGCAGAACCGCTGATCGTCGCCGATAGCTATTTTTCAAGACTCGCTGAAATCGCCATAGGAGGTGCAAACGCGGTTGTAGACTTCAAAGTGCTCTAATGGTATCTCTGGGCTGATCGAGTGGGTTCCAATCACGACGCCCCCATTGCGTCCCAGATCGATGATCTGCATCGCCTCTTTTTCAATGCGCTCCACCG
>CAZLRN010000086.1:0-12844 GCA_964561715.1 uncultured Spirochaetales bacterium | reverse complement strand
ATCAACTGCTGGGTCAACCACTGCAGCATCGACAACAACGGATCCGACTCAGTAATAAACTGCAGTAGCAATTCCTTGAAGTAGCTGATAGAATTCCGCTTGGCCATCGTGTTCCCTCTTTGATTCGTTTTTTGTGATATACAAATCTTGGAGTCTACGATGGCTTTTTAAATACCCAAAATGCGAACAGAATTCTATACTAAACTAACGGGGCGCATTCCGCTTAACTTAATGCAATCATGATGGGTGTCATAAGGTACATTAGGAAGCGAGCTAAAGCATGGCAGGATGGCATGCGTCCCCGGGAAGATTATACAGAAAGCTCTTCTTAACAACGTATGGATTTGCAGCATTGCCTATTATTGAAGGAGATCTTCTTGTTCTCAGTGCAAATGCTTCGGGTTTTGCCTTAGACAAAAAAACATGGGAGAAGGTTTGGTCTTGATGTTCGCACAGGTGAGCTTATGTGGGAGGGTGATTTGAGAAAGAAAAAACTAATCTTGATCAATCCGACATTATCCAATCCGTTTCCCGGGTTTCCTCCCCTCGGCCTGGGCTACGTCGCAGCGCTAACTCCTGCCCATTGGGATGTTGAGCTAATAGACGAAAACTTCGAGGTCGCTAAATTTCGTGAATGCGATTTGGTTGGGATAACGGGTTTCACAGCAATGGCGAACCGTGCCTACCAGGTCGCGCAGATGTTTCGGAGAAATGGAGTCTCTGTCGTCATGGGGGGCATTCATGCTTCCATGATGCCGGACGAAGCGTTGCGATACGTGGACTCCGTTGTCATAGGCGAAGCGGAATCCGTGTGGGCGGAAGTGATTGCCGATGCGGAGGGAGGAACCCTACGGCGAAGGTACATCGGCACCCACGCAGACCTCAAGGGATTGGTCTATCCGCGACGCGACCTATTTCACGAGAAATATCTATGCGACACAATCCAGACTGCACGGGGATGTCCCAACGATTGTGAGTTCTGCTCAGTATCACAGTTCAACGGATTTGCTTACCGCGAACGTCCCGTGGAAGAGGTTTTGGACGAGCTTGCAACCCTCAAACGCAAATACCTCTTCATCGTAGATGACAATATTGTTGGATCTGGTTCGGCGAGGGCGGATCGCGCAATCGCGCTTGCAAAAGGAATGGTCGAGAGAGGACTCAATTTCGCCTGGTACAGCCATGCGGCGCTCAATGTGGCAGATAACGACAAGGTGCTCAGAGCTTTCTCGCAATCAGGGTGCCGATTGCTCTTTTTAGGAATCGAATCCGAAGACCGCAAGGTGCTACGGTCAATGAACAAGAAAGTGAATCTTTCGCGAGATTATCAAGAAGTGTTTAGAAAGATTCATAAAAGCCACATTGGTATCCACGGCTCGTTTATCTTCGGCACTGACGAAGACACGATGGAGACATTAAAACGACGGTTTGATTTTATTTTAAAGAACCACATCGACGTGATACAGTTCTGCACTTTAACACCTTATCCTGGGACTGGATTGTTTGATCGCCTTCTAAGACAAGGTAGGCTTCTATACACCAGTTTTCCCGCTGATTGGGACCGATACGATTTGACGGAGATTCTGTTCAAACCAAGGAACCTAGACGTCGATCAGTACTGTGAAATAATGAGAAAAATCGGTGCAAAGATCTTCAACCGAACAAACATCGCGAAACGATTTTTTCGCTCGTGGTGTGACACTGGAAAATTGAGCACGGCAATTTGGTGCCTTTTCACAAATAAAATCTATAGAGCCGCTCGCGATATCAACGGACGAACTAGTGAAAAATTTTGGTATCTGTCACCAAAAGCATTACCAATCATTGATTTTTATCAACGATTCGAAAAGTTTTTCTAAACGTTCTTGCCCTTGGCCAAGCTAAAAATTTTAATAAGTTCTCCCTTTTTACGTTCGGCCTTTTCTCAGTTCGTCGGCATAACTTTTCACTCTCAAATCGGAAATCGGCTCACCTCTTGCATGATAATTGGATGCCACTTCGACCCTATCTGCGGATATCCACTTCAGCCTGTTCTCATCGTTTTTGATCAGTACATGGGTCTGTTGAGGCGGAACAGAAAGGCCTTTCATCATTTCTCCTGATCTCGAAGAGATGGCTGTCATAGCGATGACACGATAATTCCTTGTTGGTCTGCATCCGAATATCTCTGGATCTTTTGAAACTACGACGGCAAAGTCTTTGAAATACATACCGCCCTCCTTTAGAGTCGATGGGGAAACAAAGGCTACTAATCAGGCGAGAATATCGATATATCGCCCCTTCCAGGGCGGCATACTCTCCAGGCGAGGTCTTATTATGACGCGATGGTATCGAGTTTTAGGTACTGCCGCATCAAAAACCGGCCCGACACCGAGGTCTCGTGTCTTGCTTGTAGAGAGTCTGTATCGAGGAATAACTCGTTGAAAATAGACTGGATACACTGCAAGAATACGGTCAACCTGATCATTTGCATCCCCATACCTCGGATAGAAATTGGTTTTATGCACGTATGTTCCAACCGGCACCTGTTGTCTGCGGCTATAGGTTGGAATTACGATATTCACCACATGTAAAAGTTAATCATAAACTCTTCGCCTGCATACTCTCCGAAAGCTCGGAACGCGTGAACGCATAAGTCAAATCCAGCAGCGAAAGCGCTTTCCGACACCGGCAAAGGTGTCAATTTAAAAGAAGACTTCTTCGTCGTTCCTCCTCGGCCAAAATCAGCTTCACGTTTTCCTGTTCGATCATAGTGAGCAGTCCTTCGGTCGCTTTCGCATGCGGTCGATACCATCGAAACTGCATAAAAAAACGCCCAAGATCGCCTTTGCCAAAATCGAAGCCGTGTCGTGCGTAGAAGGTGTTCCGAAAGATGCGAAGCTGTTTGAGCGTGAGCAGTCGTAGATACGGTTCTTTTACTATTATCCTGTCGAAGATCCAGTCCCGCTCAGGTACCGACGGAGCGTCTGAAAGCCACCATGGAACCCGCTCTAGGGACAATCTGAACACGCTCTCCACCTCTGGTTCGATGTTTGGGGTGATGACCTCAAAGTTGCTCCCATCCAGCGAAAAGAAAGCCGTTGCCACATTGCCGTCAAAACGGTAGTCATCAACCCACATGCACTCGTTGTTGCACACCTGCACTCGGAGTTGTCCAACAAGACCGCTCCATGTTTTTCCGGTTCCGTAAAGATACTCGACCGTCCGAAGCAGACGGTCCCGGCCGTAATTCGATCGATAACGTACGCGGGTTGTAGTTAGTACACCCTCCGGGAAAGTCACTTCCTTGACGAACCAGAAGCGGATCCGTGGGTAAATTCCTGGCTCTGAAGGAATTCGGACTGCACTCACTGGTCGCCCATTTACCCAGGTCTTGAAATCACGGAGCCGGGCCACAAGCTCCGTACCGTAGTCGAACTGGGGAAAACCTACGTGGTGCTGTACCGTGGGACCTCTATTGCGGAATACAAACGAGGCGTCCGCCACGTATTCTTCATCGCGGATGTAGATACGCAGTGTCTCCGAGAGGAGTTCGACCTCGGTCTCCTCAGGATCACGAGGGGAAACGGTGCCGCCTCCGGCGTCCACGAAAGTTTCATTGGCGGCCACGCGAAGCGTCATCTGGGGGCCGAGTAAGAATGCACAGCATAGAAGGTAAAACAACCAACATCTGTGATTCATCGGCTACCTCACGATTGGCATAAAGCCAATTACCTCTTCAGCGTATCAGGGGTAGCCAGAACTGTAAACTCCCGAAAGGCGTCATTCTATCCAGATTTAGAATTTCGCCCAAGCTATAAGACGTGAAAGCGATCCCAGGTGATGAGCCGTCAGTTAGGCCAGATTCCAGGTATGCTCTGGCCGCAGAATCCACATTTGCCCTTTGCGATATCGACCGGCGCCCTTGCCTCATGGCTTCTACGACGACTCCCTCTGGAGAGTAATCCAGGTTTTCAAGCTCCTCGGGCATTCGAGTCGTAATGTGCCGCTTTTGGCAGTTCTTACACCGTGATAAGATGCATTTTCTGAAACAGAGTCGGCACTGAACCTCATTATCTGGAAGATTCTCATAGTAGGATGCCTCTTTCTATACTTTTTGCGGGCTTGAACATGCATAAATGATGGAAAATAAGGTGAGACTTGAGGTGAAAACGAAAGCAGATCGAAAAATGGGAAAGCTTGTCTTAGTCATCCTTGAATCTCAATCTCTCAATCTAGTCCCTGCGGTTGTAAACTTCAAGAATCCAGAGCCTATCGAAAAGTCCAGCTTATCATCCCCCCTCAGGGTTTTGGTAATATGCTATAATGCAAATGATTGATTTTACTTTCTACCGGAAAAGAAATGAGCTTTTTGGCGCGGGAGCTATCCAAAAGAGAAATTATCTTAGAAATAACCGGCTCGCTGGACGGAGAAAATCTTGAGATCCTACTTGAAGAACTCAATGCGTTCATGGATAGCTCTTACAAATCGGTAATCCTCGATCTATCGAAGACAAGTTCCTGCAATATCACACGTTTCAGCAAAATCCTGTACTTCCAGGAAAGACTCAAATCACAGAATAGGAGAATTGATATCTGCGGATGCCGCTCTTCCCTGTACAATCTTTTAAAGCAAAGCAAGTTAAGCGGCGTCATAGATATACATAAAGAGTGCCCAAAAAAGAAATAGTTCTCCTTCTTTGGGACTTCTCTACTCTACAAATCCCCCCAAGTATCTATTGAAGTATCTCCTACAGTCAGGACAGACGCTGGTATCCCAATCGAGCTCATAGGCATGATCTTTTCCGCAAAAAGGACAACGGAACTTTAGTGTCAATGCCTCTCGGAGATTTTCCATGTGTTCTTTCATCCAGTTTTCGATTTTTATTCTTTCCCGTTCGTCCATCATTTAAAGCGGCGAAAGATTCGATCATGTCCAGATAAGTTCGTATTTTCGCAACATCATAAACTCCAATTCATAGCTACCTAACGTCTCTCAATCAAAGACAATTTGGATTCCCGCCTCCTTTCGGGGATTTTGGGATACCACCCTCCCCGAAAAAATCGAATACAGACAATCCTCGAGACTGTTTTTACTGAGGACAACGTCATCTCACCTCTCTCACGCCGCTTCCTTCAGTTTCGACTCACAGAGCTCGATCGTCTCCGGTTGGATGTAGCATCTGCTCGTCGACCAGTCCTTTTTCAATACCCAAAATGCGAATAGAATTCTATGCTAATCAAGTAGAAGCATAACATTCCAAATAGTGATCGCACCAGACATCATAAATTCGCAATGTGAATCACAAGAAAAGGGGAATAGTCAAAATTGTTCATTTCTGGATCTCAATCAATCTTTAAAAGATTTATCACCTCAATGGGTAACCTGCTGCGGTACTTCATCCTCGACATTCAATCTTGTAAGTTCAGTGGCTGGATTATTGACCGAATTCTTGACCGGATTGATGAGAACTATTATAGATGCTGATTGAGGGTGATAACCGTTGATAAAACAACTTTTTTTCTTACAAAGAGATAGCCCAATCCTGAGAAACGCTTACAAAAGCTGACAAATCTCTCGATTGGTTTACACCCAGAAGGGTTCAAGCCCTGTATCGCCCATACTCTATTTTGCTTTCTAAGCTTGCAGGAAGCGGTAGAGATTAATTATAAGATGGCATTGACCACGTTAATGAGGGCTTTGATGTAGCCAAAGGCGTAAGCTCGACCTCTGTGGCCCCAGGGAGTATCGTCCACGATGCGAGGTGTGTGGTCCACTATCATTGGCCCGTCGAATCCTACCTCTTTGTAAGCCTTCATTGCCTCGAACATGTCGGTCTGGCCTTCGTCAATAAATGTCTCTGCAAAGTTGTCGGCAGTTCCCTTTACGTCTCTGAAGTGCACGTAAAAAATCTTCTTCCGGCTGCCAAAATATTTTATCGCCTCAACGACATTTGTTCCCATTTCGGAAAAACAGCCCTGGCAGAACTCCAGTCCGTTGTACTCGCTGGGGACTATCTCGATCACGCGCTTGAAGGCATCCACGCTCCGCATTATTCTGGCAACGCCTCCCAGGGCGGGAACCGGCGGATCGTCCGGATGAAGCCCCATCTTAACCCCTGCTTCCTCGGCTACAGGGATGACCGCTTTCAGGAAGTAGGTGAAATTCTCCCACATTTCCTCGTCGCTGATAGGGCGAAAGGCGCTCGCAGGCAAGAGGCTTGTGTCCACGAAAGGATATGGCCTGGCCATTAGGGGTGCGTTTTTGGCCAGCTCCAAATCGAAGCTGGTTACGTGGGCTCCGCCCCTTCCTCGCGTATTGCGGGAGGTGCGCCAAACAAAAAGCGGTACGAAGTGGTATCCAAGGATGGGGATGCCGGCGGCCCCCATGTTTCGAAGGGTTTTGCGCCAGTTCTCTATCTGCTCATCCCGGCCGGGAAGGCCCAGCATCACCTTATAGTAAAACCGCCAGGGTAGATTCTCAATCGCTTCCAATTTGAGCCCCGCAGCCTCTACGCGTGTTCTCAGGTTCAAGAGGTCACAGAACTCCCAGTAATCGTCTCCGGGTAGTTCGGGAGAGTGTATAATGATTCCGGTCGCCCCTAACTGCTTGGCAAACTGCAGCTTCTCCTCCGTTACCTCATGAATTGCACCAAATACAGGTTTCAAATTAGCCTTCCTTTCATGTTCTATTCGTGCTCAAATTGTGCGGGTACAAAAGGGGGGCAGCCATTTCGCTGCCCCCTCAATCTCCCGCCACTATTTATCTGTTGCGAATTGCCGAAGCTCTTTCGGCGGTTACAAGTGCTTCCTAAAATCCCATTGATTTCTTCATGGTTTGATCGAGCCAGGCGTGGCCCATCATAGGAAGGGGTTGACCACTGTCACCAAGGCTACGCTCACCATAGTAATTCTTTATCCACGGCCACCAATAGTGACCCGTCACAACCAAGTTGGTAGGTAAGTAGGGAACCTCCCGAAGCATAATAAGAGTCATCTCCTTGACCAACCGGTTTTGCTCTTCGACAGGTATGTATTGCATCAGCTGATCCCCCAGCGCATCGAACTCCTTGTTTGACCACTGGGAGCAGTTAAACCAGTCCTTGGTGTACCCGTGCACATAGGGAAAAAGAAGTGGATTGCCCACTTTGGGACCGTCAATGGTGAGGTTCTTATATGTTGCCGCGCGTAGAGCCTCCGTTCTGGCAACGGGCTCCATCGGTTTTATGTTGACCTCGACACCTATCTTGGCCCACATGTCTTTGAGCAAAGCTGCGCTATCTTGATCCGCGGGTACGGTAGTAACCCAATGTTCTATAGAAAAACCATTAGGGTAACCGGCATCAGCCAGCATCTTTTTGGCTTTAGCGGGATCATAGTTATAGAGCAATTGGATGTCATCAGGCAGTTCGCTCATCGGGATATAAGCATCGACAGTCCCCTCGGGCACCGGGTACCAGTGCTTTGGCAGTGGCCCAACGCCCTGGAGATCGGCAAAGGCTTTCAGGTCGGTGCCAACCATCATCGCCCGCCGAACGTCTACATTATCAAAAGGCGGTTCGTTGCACTTGAATACCAGCACCTGGCCAACACCCGCAGGAGTCTTGATGGATTTCAGCCCGGGTGTTTTGTCCAGGGAATCCCAATACTGCGGAGCCACACCACCTTCACCACCGATAATGTCAACTTTCCCTGTACGCAGGGAGGCTATTTGAGTAGCCGCATCGGGGATGACGGGCAATATCAGCTCGTCTATAAAGGGAAGTTTGTATTTCTTGCCTTCGATAGTCGCCGTTTGCCACCAATTGGGGTTCTTTTTGAAGCCCATGTGAGAACCAACGGCATACTCTTTGAATATGAATGCTCCGGTGCCCACCTGATTTTTCCACTCGCCAGCGCCGGCGGTTTGCATTTCGGGTGGAGATACTCCGGCGCGATCTTCATAGCCAATCCGATACTGTATCAGGTGATCGAAGGAAGTCAATTCGATCACAAGAGTGTATTTGCCCGTAGCGTAAATGTTTCCTGTCTTGTCCCTCAGTATTCCCCCCGCTGGAGCGGCCTTGAAGTCGAGTATGTCGGCGACGAGATCCTCGGCAACGAATTCCCTGTTCTCCATATAATCTACGTTGTCCGCGGCCCAGTGAATTCCCGGCCGTACTTTCCAGAGTATCTTATCGGCCTGAATCTCCCAGCTTTCGAGCAGCCAGCCTGTCAGGTATCGGTCGGGGATATAGGAAAACAACTGGAAATCATATTCGCCAGTACCCCGAGGCCCTTTGTTCACAAAGTCGCCCACCAGGGGCTGCTCTTGAATGGGGTTGAGCCATTGGGTTTGATGAAATGCACCATCTTTTATATCCGGGCTTGGTGGGTCTTGATTAAGCACCGGCCAAAAGAAAGTGAGCGTTCCGCCATATTGCGGCTCTCCCTCGGCAGCTGTTTCTTTGGCGGCTTCTTTTGCTCCGCGGGCGAATGCGCAAACAGGTATAAATGCAATCAGGACGACGCAAAAAAATAGTGTTATCTTTTTTGCCATTGTCTACTCCTCTAATAAAAATTAAATGTGATTTCCATGCGCCTCTGTTGAGCCTTGAGCTCTCTTCAACAAAAAGCTCATATTTGGTTTTTTGATTAGTAAAACACGGTTGATGAGGTACCTGATACATGCCTAACAGGCAATACCAAGCTTTCGTTTAGAGGCAGATTCTCTTTACTTTCATAAGGCACCACCTCCTTTAATTCACTTTTTCCAATTGTGATTTCTCCGCCCCAGGCCGCTCCCGTACGGGACGAAAGCAACCACAGATGCCTTATTTCAATCGTACACTGCCTATTTTACACTGTGATAGCACGAGTATCAATTACAATCAAATGGTAAATGGCGCGGGTTCCCCCAGCTCTCAGTTTAGAGTTCGCCTCAAGCCGGGCTATAGTTCTTCCTATCAATACAGAATCGATCTTGGGCTATTAAAGGTGGGGATGCTGATCGTAGACGGCGGAACTACGGCAGCTGAGGATAACATAATTAGCCACCACTATCCGTTTCGACCTTTTTCGCCTTTATCCCATAACGTCCGACGCCGCCTCTCAATCTCGGGTCTAGCAGGTCTCTTATGGCATCTCCAAAAATATTTATGCCGTATACCACGGTAGCCAAAGCTAGACCCGGCCACATAGCCATCCAAGGCGCCAGAAACATATAGTTACGCCCCTGCCCGCCAAGCATACCTCCCCAACTCGGAACCGGAGGAGGGATACCAAAACCGAGAAAGCTCAAGCTGGCCTCTAGCATAATTGCCCCTGGCACCCGTATGGTGAAAAGGATAATCGTGGGGGCCATAATATTGGGCAGGATATGCCTGATAAGTATCTTTGGGGTGGAGCAACCAATAGCTTTCGCTGCCGCTACATAGATATTCTCTTTTATGTCGATTACAGCACCTCTAATTATCCTGGAACCGACAATGCCAATTAAAAGCCCCATAACAACGATTATTTGCAGCATGCCTGGTCCAAGGATGGACATCACGACCATCAAGAGGATAATGCCAGGCAGGCACATCACGGCATCGACAAGTCTCTGCACTAACAGATCAACTTTGCCGCCGATGTACCCGGACACAAGGCCTATCATCACAGATACAAACGTTGCTAAAGCCGAAGCAGACAAACCGACAATCACCGAGATGCGAGCCCCAAAGATAACACGAGAGAGTATGTCTCGCCCTACATTATCCGTGCCCAACAAGAACCTGGACGATGGTGGCGACAGATAATCGGCCGTGTGAGTTTCGTTCATCCCATAGGGGGCTATGAAGTCGGCAAAAATACCGGTGAGCAGCAGGAGCAGGGTTATAATTCCACCTACCAAACCCAGCGGCTTCTCCTTCACCAGCCTAATAAAAAAATTGACAAGGAAAGGCTGTCTCTTACTTTCGGCTACGTTCTCTGCAGAGCCATCAGTCACGGCATCGCTCATTCTTTCGGCTTTTCCTTATTGATAGTGAATCTTGGGGTTCAATAAACCATAAGTCAGGTCAACCAGAAGATTGATTATCATCAGGGCGCCCGCATAGATGAATATTACTCCGCTAACTACTGGGTTGTCTCTGCCTGTGGTGGCATTTATTAGCAGGCGGCCCATCCCGGGCAGGCTGAATATCTGCTCAATAATAACCGTGCCCCCGATCAAAACCGGTACCTGAAGCCCTACAGTGCTGACGACTGGGATTAGCGCGTTTCTCAGGCTATGCCTTAGAATGACCACTTTCTCCTTGAGTCCCTTCGACCAGGCTGTCCTGATATAATCCTGCCTTAGCACCTCCAACATCATGGTACGGGTCATTCTCATGGTCACCCCGGCTAGAGCCATTCCCAGAACAATAGCCGGCGCTATGAACATTCTCAGATTACCCATTGGGTCTTCAAAAAAATGGATGAGCATTATGGGAGGCATATACCCCCACCATATAGCGGGATAGACTATTGCCAGCGTTCCCAGCCAGAAGCCGGGGATAGCGATGCACAAAATGCCAAGGCTACGGCCCAAATAGTCAGCCACGGTATCCTGCCGTATCGCTGAAAGCACACCTATAGGTAAGGCTATAAGTTGAGCTATTATCAGACCCATGAGGCCGAGCTGAAAGGTTACTGGCCATTTAAGGGCCACTAACTCCACCACAGAAGTCCGCCGCAACCAAGAATTCCCCAAGTTGCCTTGAAGAATACCACTGAGCCTGCCATCCACGCCGGGGAGAACTCCTATCCAGCGTCCATACTGGACTATTGGTGGAGCATCCAGCCCGAGGGAGCGCTCGAGGGCTTCTCTGTCGATTTTTTCCTCTGTCAGGTGTAACTGCATCGAGTCTATTATATCGCCTGGAATGAGGCGCACTAGAAAGAAAATGAGGAAAGTCACCAAGAACAGGGTGGGTATCATGAGCAGTAATCTTCTGATTATATAGGTACGCATACTACTTCACTTGCTATAATAGAAACTGCTCTTGTGGTCGCACTATCTCGTAGTTTAGTAATGTTGTCAATATAGTTAACCCTTTTGACAATCGTATTTGGCAAAAGTGGGGAGGGTCTTTTGGGCAGATAGCTGGGCGTCTATTCATTTGTAATTTCATCAAGTTTCACTTCCCGGTTTTCTCTTGCTGAACGTTGAATAGCGCGGCAGAATTGATGAACCCTTCTGCCCTCTTCTCCCGTAAGATGAGCCTGTCTACCCTCTAACACGGAATTAATAAAATCATTCACGCCATTTCTAAAGCTTGCTGCCCAGTCTGAATCTAAGTTTGAGAATTCTGTGGTGACTCTGTCGCGATACATTACAAGAGGCGGTTTATCCAGCAGCATCGATGTACAGCGGTTTACCCAAATAAGCCCTCTACGCCCCGTAATTTCGAACCACTCATCTTCCGGCCAGTATTTTGATGGCACTATCAAATCTCCGGAGCTAATAGCTTCATAGCTACCGTACTTTTCAGCATTCCGATGTTTCCAGGTTACCACAGCGGGACTGTCCAGTATCCCATATTTTGTCTTCCGGTGAGTAATAAAGGCGTGGACCTTCTCTACATCTCCTAGAAACCACATTGCAACCGAAAAAAGATGATACCCATAATCAAAAATTACGCGCCCGCCTCCGCTTCGCGCGGGGTCAAAACGCCACGAAACGGTCTCGTCGGGAATCTCCCAGCCTTCGCTCATGGATCCTTGCATTACCTTTATTCGTATAGAGAGAGGCTCTCCTATTGCATCTGCCTGAACCAGCTCCAGGGCCTTCATCAGTGGCGGGTAATGACGGAAGTTTTCAAAGACTCGGAACATCTTGCCGGATTGCTTTGCCGCATTGATAAGCGCGTCGCATTCGGCAATGTTCATTGCCATAGGCTTCTGCATCGACACATGTTTGCCAGCTTCTAGCGCGGCGACACCCATTTCCTTATGCAAATGATGTGGCGTGATAACTTCAACAGCATCAACCTCGGTGTCTTGCAGCAATTCCTTGTAATCCCTGTAGATCTTGCTTACTCCCCATTGTTCTTTCCGTTTTTTCAATAGCTCTTCATTCACATCCGAAATAGCATAAAGCTCAACCCTTGGATTATTTTTATATCCTTCATAATGTAGGTCTGATATTCTTCCAACTCCGATTATTCCAACTCTGAGATCAGCCATGGTTTTGCTCCTCGAATGTTCTCTGTAGGGTTACCCGGGCATCATTGCGGAGCAGCCAAAGTTCGATAGCAACAAGATAAATATCAAAGGCCAGGCATATACTTTCTTCAAATGAGGGATCACAGGTCAAGTTCGACAAGATAATCCGATACGGCTTCTTCATATTTATCTGTCCCGAATTCATCGATATAGATATCCGTAGTACCTTCTGCATCTTTGTCCCAAAAGATATCAATGCTGATTCTCAGAGCATTCAATTCACCCAAATTGTACTTACCGCTGAAAGCGGCCCCCTTGAAACTTGAAAAATCCAACAGATTTAGAATTTGAAATTGAAGAGCAAAGGGGCCTTTGTCTTTGTTTTGATTCTGCGCTGCTATCGTGCCAATGGAAATAAGAATGACTACTGCAAGAACTAAAGCTAACTTCATTTATTAAATAGCCATATTGCGGTTTTTGTGATTATGAAGCTTGTGAATCTCCTGCAGATGAATTTATTTCCATAATTGAGTGAAGTGTCAACTGACTGGGAGGGGGTATGTCAAGACTCGCTAGAAATGTCCCTTTTCATCACGGATCCTCCTCAACCGGAAGATCTCACATTCCATGGGGACATTTCTATCGAGTTCTAAGGGGACATTATCATGGAGCTTCAACATGAACGAATACAACTAGT
>CAZLRN010000085.1:0-12853 GCA_964561715.1 uncultured Spirochaetales bacterium | reverse complement strand
CTGGAGGGTAGATCAAAACTGCCGGAGGGCTTTAGCTGCTCTGCGGTACCGCTAACCTTCCAGTCTCTCGAAAAGCCATCCGATGATCCCTATCACATGAATCTTTCTCTGATTCTGTTGGACGAGGCCACGCCCCTCTTTGGTGGAGTGTTTACACGTAACGCTTTTCCGGGTTTTCCTGTCATACTGGGCAGGCGGGTACTCAAGAACAAAACAACCAGAGGCGTTCTCGTCAACAACAAGGTAGCCAACGTTGGAGCTCCGGGAGGAATGGAGGATGTCGAGGGGTTGCTGCGCCGTTTGGCGGGTTTGATTGATTGCTCAGAGCAGGAGCTGTTTGCGGCTTCTACAGGTGTGATCGGCTGGCGGCTACCAACAGCCGAAACTACGAATGCTTTGGAGCCGCTTGTCAAAGGATTGAGCTCAGAATCGGAGCTGCCCGTTGCGAAGGCTATCATGACGACAGACTCCTTTCCCAAGGTCCGGGATATGGCGGTCGGCGAAGGCCGAATTGTGGCCGTTGCCAAAGGGGCCGGCATGATCGAGCCCGATATGGCGACTATGCTTGTTTTTATACTCACAGATCTCGAGCTCCCTCGTTCGGTTTTGCGCAAGGCTCTAGAATGGTCCGTGAACAGGACATTCAACAGGATAACCGTTGACGGAGACCAGAGCACGAGCGATACGGCGCTGATCTTTAGCTCGGGGTGCAAGCCACCTATCGAGGAAGAGGAATTTCGAGAGGCTCTGCTCAGTGTTTGCTGGAAACTGGCAGAGGATATTGTGCGAAATGGAGAAGGCACCTCTCACGTGATGCGAATCCGGGCTACTGGAGCACTAGACGATGAAACGGCGCGGGGCGCGGCCAAATCAGTGGCAAACTCACCTCTCGTGAAAACCGCCGTATTTGGAAATGATCCCAATGTGGGACGGATACTCAATGCGCTGGGTGACTATTTCGGCTCAGGAGCCCGCAAGCTGGATCCGGCGTCCCTCTCGATCTCCTTTGGGGGTACTTCCGTTTTTAACGAGGGGCGGTTTACACTCGGACCCGATACTGAGGCTGCCCTGAATCGATATATGATCGAGTGCGCTGTCAAATCCTCAGAAACGGGATTTCCGGAACATAATCGAACGGTAGATATAGATATCGTGCTCGGGGACGGCAAGGGAGAGGCTACGGTTCTGGGCTCGGACCTTTCTTACGGATATATTAGGGAGAACGCAGAGTACAGGTCATGAGGCAACTTATCCGTTGAACTCAACCGTAGGTGTACCGCGGACGCCGGGATTGATCTGGAAGAGGCCGCCCGCCTCGGGAAAGGACTTCAGCTCGTCGTCCGTCATACCGGACCTGGCTGTCGTGATGAACAGCTCATCCAGGTTATAACCGCCGAATGCGCAGGAGGTTACTCTGGGTGCCGGAACCTCGATAGTCTGAATCAGACGGCCCACCTTAGGATCCCATCTCGTCACTCTGCCTCCTCCGAAATGTGCGACCCAAAGCATTCCTTCTTCATCTATTGTCATTCCGTCGGGATTGCCCGTCGACGAATCTATCTCGATCACCGTTCTCCTGTTCGTGATGTCCGCGGTTTCTTCGTTGTAGTCAAAGGCACACACGACGGGCAGGCCTGTATCGATGTAGTACATCAGCCTCCTGTCGGGAGACCAAGCTAACCCATTCGAGATCGTTACCCCTGAAACCATGGTGTGAATGGTCAGATTGGGATAGAGGCAGTAGAGACTGCCTTGAGGATTCCTCTTCTCTTTGCCGACGCGGGGAGTCATCGTGCCGGCCCAGAATCGCCCTACAGGATCGCATTTGCCGTCGTTAAACCTGTTGCCAGGAAGATGGCTCTCCGGATCCAACAAAATCCGGCAATCACCGGATTCGGTATCCAGGCTGCCAATTCCGTTTTTCAGCCCGCAAAGGAGTCCTCCCGCCTTGCGGGGCACCACGCAGCCTACCTCCTGGCCTAGATCAATCGTCCTGTCAACGGAGGTTTTTGGATCGTAGATGTGAACTAAGTGCCTGTTGATGTCCACCCAGTAGAGGATGTGCCGATTGAAATCCCAGCAGGGACCTTCGCCTAATTCTGCCTTAGCGTCAACAATGAGCTCGAGCTTCTCTGCCATGGAGTTCCCCGTAATTTGGATTTTGAGCTAGATTAGTTGCATTGACCAGGAAATTCAAGAGACCAAGAGACGGTGGTCGCTCTTAACTTGCAAAGCCCTCTGGTGTCGGTTTATAACATTATCTGGAGTGATACCATGGAAGGGCAAAATAATCAGCATCCTGCAGAAGAGATTGAGCAAGCCCAGGAGCTCGTGCGGCAGTGTATGGGTGAAGTGGCTAAGAGGATTGTGGGACAGGAATCCGCGATAGGCGGTCTCTTGATAGGAATCATCGCCGAAGGACACGTACTGGTGGAGGGGGTTCCAGGGCTGGCAAAAACCCTCATCGTCAGAACCATGGCCGAGGCGCTGGATGTCAGTTTCAAGCGCATTCAGTTCACTCCCGATCTTCTTCCAGCGGATATCGTGGGCACTATGGTATACCGACAGCAAACCGGCGATTTTGTGGCCAGAAAGGGCCCAATATTCGCCAACATCATCCTCGCTGATGAGATAAACAGAGCACCTGCCAAGGTGCAGTCTGCTCTCCTGGAGGCCATGCAGGAGCGGCAGGTGACACTAGGTGATTCGACCTATCCCCTCAGCATGCCTTTTTTTGTAATGGCTACGCAGAATCCCATAGAGCAGGAGGGAACCTATCCGCTTCCCGAGGCGCAGCTCGATCGATTCCTGATGAAGCTGAGGATTACCTACCCCTCCTTCGAGGAGGAAATCGGTATCCTCAAAAGGGTAGGGGTCGAGAGAGAAATTCCGATTCAGGCGATTCTTCATAGCGATAATCTGGCCCAGCTGCAGTTGATAGCGTCCAGAATCGTAGTAGATGAAAAAATCGAGCAGTATATCGTATCGATTGTCTCCGCTTCGCGTGAATCGGACAGGAGCAAATCGGATTTTGTAAAATATATCGAATACGGCGCCTCTCCTCGGGCATCGATCTTCCTGTACCGCTGCTCGAAGATAAAGGCTCTCTTTGAGGGGCGCTCGTTCGTCATTCCGGAAGATGTCAAGGCCGTTGTTCATGATGTTTTGAGACACAGGATCATTTTGACCTATGAGGCGGAATCGGAGCAGCTGGAAACAGATGATGTGATTTCGGAAATTCTCGGTTACGTGCAGGTGCCTTAGAGAGGAACTGTGCCCTGCGCTGCGCATAGGAATGCGCTTGGAATGAGCTTGGGCGTAGGAACGCTGTGCGCTGCGCATAGGAATGCGCATAGGAATGCGCTTGGAATGCGCTTGGAATGAGCTTATGAGTGGTGCTGAATTTTTTGACCAGATCAGACGCATCGAGCTGGTAAGCACGAAGCTTGTCGAGAGTCTGCTCGCAGGCAACTATCGGTCGGTTTTTCGAGGATTGGGTATTGAGTTCGACGAGGTGAGGGAGTACGCCTGGGGCGACGACGTACGTCGTATTGATTGGAACGTAACCTCCCGCATGGGCAACGCCTACACCAAGACATTCCGCGAGGAGAGAGAGCTAAACCTGTTTCTGGCAACAGATGTTTCGGCGTCACTTCTAACCGGTTCGGGGGATGTGGCAAAAAACAGAATTTCCCTGCTCGTTGTGGCCATTCTCGCCATCTCTGCCGTAGCCAATAACGACCGGGTCGGCGCCGCTTATTTTTCTGACAGGATAGAACGGTGGGTAGCACCGGCCAAGGGCAAGAAACACGTGCTGAGGCTATTAAATGATCTGCTCTCCTGTCGCCCCAAGGGAAAGGGATCCGACCTCGGTCTTGCCATTCAAACGGTTTCGGAGTGTCTCAAGCGGCGTGGCATCTGCGTCCTTATCTCGGATTTCAAAACCGAGGGCTACTGGGATGCATTGACTCATCTCTCACGCAAACATGACTGCATCGCAGTGAAGATCTACGATCCTGTGGATTTTGAGTATCCGTCAGTGGGATTGGTCGAATTGGAAGACCCGGAGTCGGGCGATGTGATTCTCGGCGAGGGTGTCTCCAAAAGGTTTCAGAATAGATACAGCCGTTTTTTTGAATCTCACCACCTCCAGTGGCAACGCGAATGCCATAAGAGGGGAGTGGAAACCCTCGAGATAAGCACTTCCGAAGATCCAGGCGCCAAACTTGTCCATTTCTTTCAGAGGCGAAAGAAAACTTGAGACGCTACCTGCTATCGATTCTCCTTATAATCACCGCACTTTCGACGCTTCGATCTCCGGCTCAGGAGGGTCCGAAGCGGGACCTCTTAAGTAAGTACATCATTCAGGATTCCAGTTTTCTACCCGTGCGATTCTATGTGGGCGATATAGTCGAGCTCAGAATGCGCCTCGAATCACCAGGGCGAGACCTTCATGCTCCATCGAAAGTCATGGAAGGTCAATGGTTGGTAGTGAGGGAGGTTTCCTGCACGAGAATCAAAGGGGCTGTGTGGGAGGTCCGGATCTTCTTTACTACTTTTCGACCTGGAAGGCACGTCCTTCCCGATATCGACCTGGGGGGGATCGTGCTTTCCGACTTAAAAGCGGAGACGCGGTCGATTCTCGAAGATAAGGGAGAACAAAAGCTCGTTGGTCCAAAGGGGCAATTGCTGTTGCCGGGCACTATTAGGATGCTCATTCTGACAGCCATCGGAGTCCTCTTTGTGCCGCCGATACTCTTAAGACTGCTCAAGGGAGCCTTCGCTTTTCTGAGACGCTATCAAATGTACCGACAGCGAAAACAGCCCTATTCTAGATTGTTGCATGCCCTTAATCGGCTGATGAAAAAGCTAAGCGACTGCGATTGCGGGGTGTTTTTCACGCAAATTTCGAGATTGCTGAGAGAGTATATCAGCAGACGGCTGGATATTCCTGCCCTGACTTCCACGACTCTCGAGCTTCAACGACTGTTGCCCCAAGCGTTGGACCGGGCCCAGCCTTCAGAACAGATCGGATCTGTCGCCTCGAATTTGATCGCTCTTCTTCGAAGAGCCGACTATGTTAGATTTGGAGGGCAATCCGCTTCGCAGATAGAGATGGAAGAAGCAGTGAACGAGGTTTCCCTGTATGCAGAAAGGATCGAGGGGGTGATTCAACGTGTGGAGCCTTGAGTCCCCTCTCGTATTGCTTCTGTTGTGCTTCCTCCCCGTCATGATCTATCGATTCCACTTTAGCGCTAACAGGGGTGGCAAGCTCAGATTTAGCTACAGAATCTACAACAGCTCGGGATTTGCACCTGGCGTAGGATTCGTGAATATTGTTCTCGCCATATCCAGGATCATTTTCTGGGTCGGATTTGCTCTTCTGATAGTCGCGCTGGCGGGCCCTGTAAGAGTCGAGCGAGAGAAGGTGTTTCTCAATCCCGGGCTCGATATCGTCATCGTTCTGGACGAATCACCCAGCATGCTGGCGCAGGATTTTAAACCAAATCATCGTTTCGATGCTGCGAAGGAAGTGATCAGGGAGTTCGTTCAAAACCGTGAGAACGATCAGATCGGTCTCGTTAGTTTCAGCGACGATGCGGTATTTCGTGTGCCACCGACTGTGGACTATCCGTTGCTTCTCTCCAGGCTGGATTCGCTGGAGATAGAAGGTCTGGGAGACGGCACGGCTATTGGCATGGGGATTTCGCTTGGAGCTCTGCATCTCCAGCGGAGCAGAGCCCAAGGGCGGGTTATCATTCTGCTAACCGATGGCGAAAATAATGCCGGCGAGGTGTCGCCCCAGGCTGCCTCTGAGCTCGCCCAAAACCTCAATATACGAATATACAGTATAGGAATTGGGAGGGAGGGGGAAGCTTACATGGAGGTCAAGGATCCGAAGAGCGGAAGAATAATAAAAGGCAAATATAAGGGAAAGTTCGACGAAGCTCTCTTAGAGAGCATTTCGAAACTCTCGGGTGGCCGCTACTACCACGCCAGCAGTCCCGGAACGCTACGGGCAATCTTCGAGCAAATCGATGCGATGGAGAAATCAGAAAAAAGGTCGAGAGTCGAAGTAAATAAATCCAGGCATCACCTCCAATTATTGCTCGTCGCCTTGATAATGATTCTGCTCGATTTTTTTGTCCGCAAGGGATTTCTAAGGGAGATCTTCTAGCTTATGGTGGCCGGAAATCCAACAGCGTTATGGTACCTTCTCGCTCTTATTCCTTTGGCGGCCGTGCTCATTCAGGGCTATCGAAGAAGCAGAGCGGCCATCCAGATGCTTGGAGGATCCTGGCGGTTCCGCAGCCTTTTTAATGTGCTGCTGGTTAAAACTTTTTTTGGCCATCTCTTTTTTCTTCTGTTTTTTGTCTTTGCGATTCTGTCCCTTCTTGATATCCATTGGGGTACCAGGTTGGTTGAGGATAATAGGGTCGACTTCGAAATCGTTTTTGCCGTCGATGTGTCGCGGAGCATGCTGGCCCGGGATATCAAGCCCTCTCGCCTGGAGCGCACTGTTTCGGAAATCAGTCGGTTTGTTATTGAGCATGAGCAGACTGTTTCTGGTCTTGCGCATACCCGCTACGGAATAGTCGTTTTCAAAGGAAAGGCCTACTGCGCTTTGCCTGTAACGGAGGATCTTAATTCCCTCAGTGTGATTCTCGCCAGCCTCTCGCCTGAAATGATGACTTCGAGGGGCAGCGATCTCGAGGCTGGTCTCAGAAAGGCGCTGGATACACTCCAAACTGTAGGTCGATACAGCCTGGTGATGCTATTTACCGACGGAGAGTCTCTCACCGGCGATCCCTTGGCAGCGGCCAAACAGGCTGGCCGAAAGGGGGTGCCGATCATAGTCGTGGCTCTTGGTACCGAACAGGGCGCTGAAATCGTGCTGGACGATGGTAGGCGAGTTGTTGATGGAAGTAACCAAAGGGTTGTCACGAGGCTCAACCGATCCCTTCTGGCACAAATAGCTGAGATCACTCAGGGCCGCCTTTATTCTATCGCCGATATGGCAAGAATACAGGGGGAGCTTGTGCCGATTTTGAAGAATCTCGAACCTGATTCCAATCAAAGGGGGCTAAAACTTGTGAAGCGAGGTTACTACAGGCTTTTTCTCTCAATGGCGCTCGTTTTTCTGACGCTTTCGATAGCAGTTCGCGGAATAAGATGGAGGGGTACAGTTTGAGAAAAGTGATTGGCTTCACACGATACCTCTCTGCTTGCTGTTTCGTCCTTTCTCTTTTGATTTCATGCGGAGGAGCCAGACTGAGGGTCGCCTACGGAAACTACAAATTCTCTCAGGGGGAGTACGGAGAAGCCAGCATAAACTATTTTCGAGGGTTGAGCGCTGCCCGGGATCGATCTGTGCTTTACTACAATCTCGGCAACGTCTATCATGCACTGGGCGAGACGGATTCTGCAGCCAATACTCTGAGCCGGGCTGTCGTGGAAGGCGCATGGGACGTGCTGGAATCTAGAGCTCATTTCAATCTGGCGAACATCCACTACGAGCTTGGCGAGTACAACAGAGCGGCAGAGCACTATAGAGCCTCTCTCGTTGCGGATCCGAATGATATTGAGTCTAAGATCAATCTGGAGCTGACGCTCAAGAGGATGAGCAGCAGCACTGCATCCGAGCCGGGAATCGAATCCCCGAAGGAAAAACCACTCAGAGAGCCATACGAGAAGATTCTCCGGCTCATAAAGCGGAGAGAGGAAGAATCTTGGCGTTTGAAGAAGCCATCAGAGGAGACGAAACGCGATCCTACGCCTGTTCGAGAGGATTGGTGATTGCTCTCCTGCTCACGCTCGGAGCCGCAGGCTGGACGCAGGAGGGCTACCGCTTCCAGGTCGAGAGATACGATTCAGAGGCGATGAGTTTCGCTCTTATGAGCGAGTCGGAGATCGAGAAGTCCTTTGTAAAGGATCTTCACGCCCATCCCCTTTACTACCTCTGTCTGTTGCCAGGGCCGGTTATCACCATCCTGTCGCTCTTTCGAAGCAGGAGGAAACTCAGGATAGCGAAGCGGGCATCGAGACGAGTTGGGAGCGCAGCTATGCTGTTATTGAGCAGCCTTTTCCTTGTTGCTTTATCGGATAACAGTCCGACTTATTACGCCAAAAAGGGGCTGAGTGCGTTTGAATCGAAAAGGTACTCTGAGGCTATTCAGTGGTTTGGCAAATCAGAAAGTGCTGGAGGCGAAAACTCAAGCTTGAGGTACAATACGGCGCTCTGCTATTTTGTGCTCGGACAAGAGGGGCACGCTCTCTTTCATTTGAGAGAGAGCATAAGGATCGATCCGCGGAACGCAGTCTCAAGAGGTGTCCTGAATGAGTTGGAGCAAAAGCTGTCACTTAGAAACCAGGTGGCTCCTGGCAGGCAGATTCATCCGAATCCTCCCTTTGTGTTCATTTTAGTTTTCAGCAATCTGTTTTTCTTATCTCTGGCCCTTCTGCTCAGATTCAAGCGTGGGGGCCTCTTCATACTCTCCACACTTCTCTTTATAGCTCTTATCGGATCGATCGGGGTTTTTCTGTTTGCTCTTACAGAACGAGGCAAGCCGATCGCTGTTGTGGCAACCCAAGCGGGCAGCGTGAAGAGAATACCGGTTGATGACGCACAGGAATGGATGAGTCTCGAAGTTGGTACTTCGCTGCTCGTTATGGGCCATGCTCAAGGATACTATCTCGTGAAGACGGGACTGGGGCTGGAAGGGTGGATAAGGACCGACTCTGTCCTGTATCATGGGAAGTGAGCCGGGAGGAGGCGGAGTGGATTTCGAGAAGATTTTGAATCAGTGGGAAAAGCGCAAGAAGCGAAGCATCTCGGATGACCTGGAGCAGTGGCTCGATCGAAATCCACATCAAAGTGACGCGAAGCGTGACGAAAACAGTCTCCACCCAAACATGGCCGCAGCTGAACGTAGAAGAAGGCTTCGGGCTCAAAAGCCGCAGAGACAGCTCGATCTTCACGGTCTCACAGCCAGTGAGGCCGAAGGACAGGTGGAACGTTTTTTGCTGGACAGCCGCCGGGATGGATTGAGCAAAGTTCTTATCATACATGGACGGGGAAAGCACTCGAAGAGCGAACCTGTGCTCCCCCGAGCTGTAAGGAAGGCTATTCAAGCATCTGCTCATGCAGGAGAATACGGAACAGCAGACAGAGAATACGGAGGGCGTGGAGCCATTTGGGTTGTCCTCCGCCCGAATTCTCCTCCTAAGTGAGGAGGATCGACTATCGCTGCCTGTATATTATGCGGCCCCTGGTAAGATCGTAGGGTGACAGAGCGACCTTGACTTTGTCGCCCGGGACGATTCTGATGTAGTGCTTTCGCATCTTGCCAGAAAGGTGGGCCAAGATAAGATGACCGTTTTGAAGCTCGACCCTGAACATCGTATTCGGGAGAGCCTCCTTTACAATTCCCTCTACCTCAATGGGTTCTTCTTTTGCCAAATTACTTCCTTCGGCCTGATAGTAGGTGATCCAAAATTCTTTGTCAACTAATATTGACTTTTTTTAAATTATGGGACAGATTCTGTTACCATTTTTCTGATATATGGAGATTGAGGTGCATGAACAGAGACTTTATATTGAAGATGGAAAATACCTTAATCGAGCTAAAAAGTAAAATTTTTGCCAATCTGGCTCAGGAGGACGAGGAATTTCGCGAGATATTTGAGGATAAGGATCCAAAGGATTTAGCCGATATCGCTGCTGACGATATCGACCGAAATACTCTCGAAGCCCTCGAAGCTCAGGAGCTCAAGAGACTCAATAAAATCGATTCCGCTCTGGCGAGAATAAAAAACGGTAAATACGGTATCTGCATGTCCTGCAGTGAAAAAATTCCCCTCGAGCGGCTCGAAGCTATCCCTTACGCTCTTCTGTGTATTAAATGTAAATCCTCTGAGGAAAGAAAAAGTCGCTAGGTTCGAGTAATTCTCCTCCTTCATTTTGCCGATAAGGCATTGTAGAAGGGGAATGATGATGAATCAGAGCGTTATAACCGTAAACGCTGCAAAATCAATCATAACTCCAAACCTTTGGCATGCGTCTCGAATGGGCAAAACCACTGTGCCCGTCAGGCCTATGCAATCGGTATACGCCCAATTCAAGCACATCATAGGCATTCCGGCTCGGGATGCCGATGCTACTGTTCCCTTTACCAAGCTCAGATACCTGGATATTCTGATAGACAGACTTGTCCAGCTCCAGAATAGAAAATCGCTGTCCTATCAGAAAGTCGAATTCGCAGAGATCGGCAACATCGATAGATTTATGCAAACGCTTCAGAGCGAATTGAAAAGCCAGGTATCAGCCATCAACCATCCTTTCGGGGGGTTGTTTTCGGGGAACGAAGCGCTCATCAATCTCGTCGTATAGTACCTCTCGTGTAGTACCCCGGTCGCATCGAAGCGCAAGGCTCAGAAGGGTTTGTTCCTCACCTCCAGCACCGCGAGAACTTCCAGCTCTATCGGCATACCGGCTTTGACAGCGGTCGATGATTCGGGGTTGAGAATCTTGGCGCGCACCTTCAAATAGAGGCCTTGGTACCTCTCTCTAATTTCCGTTTTCAGCTGGCCTACAATTGTGAACTCTCTGCCCGACTTCTCGACGAGAGCCACATAGGCGAAGGGCTCGTTTCCTTTAACGGCTATCTTCCCATGATAGATGGCGGATTCGCATCCGATCAACGCGAGAGTGGTGATTGCGAATGCTGTTATTAGCGGTAAAATCCCAAGCCAGGGCTTTCTATTAGCGCTGCTTTTCATGAGCATTTAGAGATGGGGTGAGACAACAACGCTCAGACTCGTGTAGCTCGGAAGGACTACCTCGACGCTGAGATTGCCCGTCACATCTGTTTGATACTCCCAAACAACGTTGCTCCCGGCGGGAATCACGCCGGGAGGTGTACTGTACCTCTTGGGAACTTGCATTGTAGGGGGACCAGAAGGGGGATTCTGGAACTCGTACATGCTGGCCGCCTCGAGTATGAGATCGATGCCGGGTCCAAAGTAATTCGAAACGACCCAATTAGAGTCGAGGTATCCGTATTGGGACGGCACTGGGCCCTTTCCCGGATCAATGGCCATGGTGGCACCCCAGCGGCGCAGCGCTTCGTCCGCGTTGATTCCCGCCCCGGTTTGAGACAGTGCGAAATCCACGGCATCCATGCCTCCAAAACTGGACTGCACGATTTTGCGGGTAAAGCTTGCTCCGGCATCGGTCCCGTAATGCCTGATTGCAAAGCACCCAAAGGCAAAGGTAGAGGCATAGTCGTCCTCGCTGCTGTTCCAATCCATGAGGCTGTCGTCAGGAAAGATCGTGAAGTGATGCAGGCGATCACCATGCCAGGTTGCAGGTCCATAATTCAAGCCCACGATATGCGAAGCCAGAAGATCTTCGACCAGCATAGAGGCCATTTCGTTGAGCCATGTTTCGGATGACGTGCTCCGCTTCACGAACTTTTGGTAGAAGTGGATCATGTGCTGAAACTCGTGAGCCAGGGTGCGGAGGAAGAACTTATCTCCGTCCAAACCGGTATCGAGATAGGTAGGAGCGTCCATGAAAAAAACCAAGGCTTCGTTGCTATTGAGGGTTGAGCCCTGGCTGTCCAGATAGCTGTTTGTGTAGTTATTGACGGACCAGAAGTAGCCGATGATACCCCAGGCACCGTCGTTCAGGATGTCGTAGATTACGATGTGAATCTCCGGTGTGGTGGACGGAATCAGCTGCCCGGAATAGGGGTGAGAGCCCCACTCCGATCCCACAATCTGAGTGGTCATAGGGTAGATGCTGGCCAGGGAAGAATGGTAAAAGGTGTCAATGATGCTCTGAAGCTTCGTGTCGTCGATCTTGCCGGGTCCGTACCAACTGTCGTGGATCCATGTGTGCAGGGTTTTGCCACCCACTCCCGAAACCATTGATTTCAATCGAGCCGTCTCGATTCCCTGCCCGTTGCCGGGAGAGCCGTCATAGACAATCCAGTCCTTCGTGTCATCCAGACCGTAGAAGAGAGGCTCCGAGGGCGGGCCGATGAGGCTGCCTTTTGGCTGAAGTGCCGAAAGCGCCAGCGGGTGGGCGTTGAATTCTCGGATCGCAGCCGGCGTGCGAGGAGCCTTCAGCGACCTGGAGGACATGCTCTTTTCGGTCGGGGAGAAATCCGTGCTAGCCGTGACTCCGGATCCCGATCCTGATGGGAAAATCTCAGAGGAGTCTCCAGTATTGGTGAATACCAATAAGACATCGGAGTTGACGAGATTGGTGAGATTGACGGTAAGCTGGGTTTGAGCCTCGCCGTTGTGAGTGTAGCCGGTTACCGAATGCCCGGAGCCGCCGTAGTTGATGGAGAGCGCATCGATGACGGATACGACGCCGCCCCCTCCCCCTGGATTACCGCATGCGAGGATAAGAACTAGTGGAGCGACGTAGACGAGCTTTTTGATCATTCCTGATAAAATTCCTCAGATTTGCGAGGTATCTGCATCAAATATATCCTCCGACCTATGAAAAAACAAATCTTCTCCCTTTACAAAGGCATGAAATATCGTTACCTATATGGGAATATCTGTGAGACAGCAAATGGAGCACGAAAGCTTGGTCAAAGAGCTACATCCCCTCGAAGTCAAGGTGCTGCGCCACTTTGAAGAGGACCGTAGGATTGATACATCGATACTGATGGAGGAGCTCTCCTTCAATCTGGGACAATGCAACCAGGCCCTGAGTTGGCTTGCCTCTAAGGGGTTTTTGGAGGAGAAGATCAGAAGGAAACTCATTCAATACGAACTGACGGAACTGGGCGGAGAGTATCAGGCGAAAGGCACACCCGAGGAGAGACTTCTCTCT
>CAZLRN010000084.1:0-13000 GCA_964561715.1 uncultured Spirochaetales bacterium | reverse complement strand
GCCCCATATTGCCGGTCACAAGTACGATGTGATCTCAGGGGAGGGGGTTCTGGTCCTGACCCAGGGCGAAGGCAGGGAAGCTCATCATCTCACACTTCTCGATCTTCTGACTCTCGAGCCTCTCACAATCGGAGATACCAATATCTATCATCTTAGTTTCATCGAGAAGCGAGGTGAGTCGGTCTACGCGATCAATTTCAAGAGTGAAACCGATTATCGCCTCGGCCGCTACGACGCCAAGACTCTCAAGCTACTGGCTGAATCCGAAGAAAAGATCGATAAAAATACGGTTTTCCATCTCTCGGGGGAACTGGTATTTGTCAACGCCCAGGACAAGCGAGTGTTGCTTCTGGATTCCAAAGGACTCAAAAAGATCAATATTGTGGATTTGCCTTAGAAGCGCCTAGCGGCTCCCGTTTCCCTCGGGGCTATTCCCGTTCATGGCGACTGTAGAGATCCTCGATGTACTGTCGCGTATTGTCGATTTTGAAATGGGATATAGTGCAGCGCCCTTCCAACACGACTCCATCTTGAATAATAAGCTCCGGAGTCTTGAGATCCCCCAATACCCGTGCGGTCGAGAGAAGAAGAATTCTGCGGGAAGCGGAGATATTGCCGATGACGATTCCCTCTACAACGACGCTGGTTGCAGAGATGTCCGTTTTGACTTTGGCCTTGGCTCCTATCTGAAGCTGATCGACGAGAAGGGTTTCCCCCTCGAATCGACCATCAATTTTGAGACTTCCCTTGACCGCAAATCTACCTTCAAAATAGGAGTTTTCACCAATAGTCGAATTGATGTCTACCTCAATCTGCACCTTTATGGCTCCTCGATCGAAAAATCCGGTACATTGAGAAAGTCTATCACTTCCTCTGAAAACTCTCTGATGCTCTGCAGCGCTTCAACCAGCTTTTTTCCCTCAAGATACTTCTTGCCCTCTATTTTATCGAAATGCACCGTCTCGTTCCCGTTGAGACACTTAAGCCCATCATTTTCAATATCGCTGACCAGCTCATCGGCAAACCTAACGACCGAATTGAACAGCTTATTCGCCTCAATGGAGAGAACTCGCTTCATTCTTTGAATCCGTTGTTTCTTTTCAACTTTGTCATCTGCACGCTTGTCGAATTCTTCGACTTGCTCCAATTCGTCGCGAAAATCCTTCATCTTTCTAAGGGTTTCCTGAAATCTGTGATAGTAGCTATCCCTCTCTAGCGAATGCTGGAAATCCAGCCTCATCTTTCGCTCGCTGAAAATCATAAGAAACTCTCGATCAAAAAAACCGAGGTAGAGATTCAGCTTGTTCATCTCTGGATCGGTGATGGTATCTGAGATGCCTTGGCGGATGATCTCGCTCAGATATTCGCGACGAAGTTTAGGCTCCGATTGAGCAGCGCCCGTTCCGGAACCCGGGTTGTCCTCAAGGTCATACACCTGAAGGAGCTTCTTGCGATAGGCTCTCAAGGTCGCAAGTTTCCGCTTCGCCCTGTCCTGTTGAGACAGGTCTGAGGACGTTCGGAGCACAAGAGCATACTGGGTAATAACCTTGTTGATCTTTCTCAGTTCTTCTTCAGGATTTTCTATTTCTTCAGGAAATTCTATGTCATCCAGATCGCTCAAAGCCTCAATGCCCCCGCCCAAAAAAGCCCTTTTACGGGCTTCTGAATTTATGCAAACTCACCACAAGCCTCTTCGCTGCAGACGATTTACAGAGTTCTTCTCATATTTACCATTTTTTGAGCTGAACGTGAAGAGACTATTTTATTGATCAGTCTAGAGCAAAACTTTGGGAGAGACTCCCCTGATGAGATTTTGATCCCAAGCCCCTGAGGGAGGCTTTTACCTGCTTACCAGATATCTGCCATATCGTCGACGTCAAGCGCCTGCTCCAGAAAAAGATCCGAAACGGCGCTCAGATCGTCGAAATAGATGTAGTATCTGCCCCTCGACTCGAGCAAGTCGCATTCAACCTTGAATCCGAGAAATTTGATTCCATTCCTGTCAGTGTAGTGGTAATCTGTTTGGGTGATGGTCGGCGGCACAGCTACCGTCATTTTTTTCCAGCCTGTGAAGTTGAGCTTCCCGAGGGTTATCTCCTGATGTCTTCCGAAATAATCTGCAACGAGAACTTTCAGAACATGATTAAAGTTTCTTCCGACAACCCAGACCGACAGGGTTTTGCTGATGCCCTCGATAGCAAGGGGCCGCATGGGATATATATAGAACTCATTCAGTCCCCTCTTGTAAAAGTCTACCCTCACTCCCAATACATACCGTCCCGAAGGGATTCCGATGGCCTCTTCGTCCTTCAGCCTTTCGGCGTCCAACTCCACTTTGCCTGCTGGAGACCCATCGAGCTGTCGCCATGTGATCTGGCCCTGGTCTTGGGGCATAGTCGTAAACCAGAAACTTGCATCTTCGAACTTTGTTACTGTTATATCCTTGAGGTACTGCTGCGCCGAATCTACCCCCAGCTTTGAAGCATCGGGCTCGCCCACGGGTTTCGTCTGAGAAAATGCCATGAGGGAGATCAAGAAGAAAATCACAGCGAATCCAATTAACCGTCTCATGCTCGTGCTCCTTTTATCGGGACCCTGAGCCCCATATTTCTGCCGTTCTTTCGAGATCGGCCAGGTCATCGCCATCGAAGCGTCCTTCGTAGATATCAGTCAAAACCTTCATTTCATCAAAATAGACGTAGAAACCGGATACCCTCTCGTGAGCTCGGGTCCACAACACAAACTTGGTGAACATGAGAGGTTTGAACCTGGGAATGTACGGCTCGGACTGGGGGATTGATCCCGGGATGACAACCCTGAGAAGTCGCCATCCGGCGAATCTCAGATCACCCATTCGAAAGGAGTGCACCATTCCCCGGTAGTCCTGAAAATGAGCATCGAGATAATAATCGAAATTAGATCCCCAAACCCAAATATCGAAGTGCTGGACCCTTCCGGGGACCCTTATCGGATCGTGCACCCATTTGATCCCGGTGTTCATATCTTCGTAAATGATGTCTTCTTCGTCCGTGTTCGAGTCAGCGGGTTTCCCTGGAATGATCTCGATGTAATTGTATCCCTTGCGGTCGAAGCTTCCTTGAACACCTAGAACCTTTCGCGGCTCACCGAAATCATTTTTGTCGTTCTTAATACCAAAGAGAGCAGTTGGATAGGCCTCTACAGATGCAACTTTGGGATAAATGCCAACGATTTCGCCGGCTTGATTGTACTCTTTGGTTGTAAACTTGCTGGCCCGGGCAAACCAACGTGTCGTGGCGTCACCCCATTCCTTGGAGGGGTTTTCCTCGAATGTTTCCAAGACAGCCGTTGTCATGATTGTTGTATGATCCTGGGCAAAACCCGTAGCCGCTAACAAAAGGAGAAGTAACATCCCAACTAAAATGCTATTTCGATACATCGTTCTTATCTCCTTATCGTGAAATCCTTTACATCCGAGAAGTTAAAGGAAGAATGAATCACAAATTTGCCACCCATAAGGAATTATAGGTTCATCAGACTGCTTTTGTCAAACATTTTTCATTTCTGACTGATTTTTGGTGTCAGCGTAATACTTTCTCCAGTGTGAGACCGGTAAAAGCTCTCCTCGGCCAGATAGGAACTCCTGACATAGGGGCCGGACACCACAACTTTAATGCCAGCGCCCATGGCTATTTCTTTGAGCCCTTCGAACTCTTCCGGCTCATAGTAGCGGATAACAGGGTGATGCTCCTTCGAAGGCTGCAGGTATTGACCTATTGTAAGAATATCTAGCTGCTTGCGCGCGAGATCATCGAAAAGACGCTGGAGCTCCTCACTGGTCTCTCCAAGACCGACCATGATTCCGGACTTGATCAAAATCGATGCCCCTGCTGCTCCAGAAGTACCGCTCCTAGCTGGAGATATTGCAGCTGCAATAAGTGCCGCGGTGGCTAGAACCTCGAGCGAGCGGGTGTAATCAGCTCCGGGCCTGACTGCCGGGTACAGCCTTTTGACGGTCTCTAGGTTGTGTCCAAACACATCGATTCTCTGCTTCACAATCTTTTCGACCGCGGTTGTGCTCCCCTTGAAATCGGGAACGAGGACTTCGATCTTGAGCTTCGGCAACTGTCTCTTGACTTCGGAGATGACGTCAACAAAGTGGGATGCTCCACCGTCGCGAAGATCGTCTCGGGTGACAGAGGTAATGACCAGATAGGAGAGATTGCTCTCGCGTGCAAAGGCCGCAATCCTCCGGCCCTCCCCATTATCGGGAAGTTCGAGAATCTTTTTGCTATCAACGCCGCAGAACCGACAGTGGCGAGTACAGGCATCGCCGAGAATCATCACGGTGGCGACCCCCCGTCCGTAGCACTCTGCCAGGTTTGGGCAGCGGGCCGACTCGCAGACCGTATGCAATCCCCTCCTATGAATCTTTGAGCCTGTTGATAAAACCGCATCTGATATATGACGCTTCTTTCTCAACCAAGCAGGCTTCCGCAACATTTCATCCTCCCGATTCTACTCGCCCTCTTTCTGCTCACCCTCTTGTGGTTGATCTGAAGAGCTCGTCTTTCCCGCCCAGACAATCCTAGATGGCCCCTCGTATCTGGATTGATCCCACGAGGTCTTGAGACTCCTCAAGACCTTCAGTGATCCCTCGATACCCCCTATGTAGTCCTCCTCGACTGAGAAGAGAACGAGCATCTTACGCGCTCCCGCCCTGCTCCAGTCATCAACAATAGCCCACTCTTTATCCCTCTGAAGGAGATCCAAGCAGTAGCCAGTCAAAGTATACAACTTGACCAGAAAGTAAATGACTCCCTTGGCTCTCATGTCGTTGATCACTGTTTTTATCTTGGCTCTATCATTGGCATCCGTGATCTCATGCTCTTGGAGAAAGGCAGGGTCACTCCCTACGGAAAATCCCTCTCGAAAAGCCTGAACATCTTGCCTCACCTGGTCCGAAAGGGCGAGAAAGAGGACCCCGCATTTTTTAGGTGCTGAGCGCCCCCCCTCCGGTCGAGGTCCGTTCTGTTCACTCAGGAGCTTACCGATGATCGTCCCGGCTGTTCGATAAACCTCTGTCTTGTCGAATGTGAGGACAGCCAGATTGCTTGGCAGAGCGTCATAACTTCCAAAAGAAGCGTTTAGAACAAGAAAGAGGGTTGAGGGGAAATGCTCAGCTATAAGAGGCGCGCCAACTGTGAAGGGACTGAGCAGGACGAGGGGGTTCTGTTCCAGAGGAAGAGATTTCCAATAATCGGTTGCGCTTTCTGAATTCGTCAAGATCAGTTTGAGCCCGAAACCATGGCTCTTCAGGATTTTCTTGAGCTTTGTGACAAAGCCTTCGGAAGAAGAGAGATACTCCCACCAAAAATCCTCCGCATAGACAACCACAGTGGAGTTCTTTTTGGGCATTGAAGGCGGTTTTGAATCCCCTTCTCTCTTACAGCCCAAAATCTGAAGACAGAGTGCCATGAGTGAAACGAGGAAAAATCTTTGAATCAAGCCCATTCTCGCTATTCTTTTACAATATAACGTATCGCAAATGAAATGGACACAAAAGCGATTGTTACGAAAATGGCAAGTATGGAACGATGGGTTTCGTGGAGATAGGTGACACAGGCAGTTGCTATAGGAAGGGCCGCAAAGCCGGATAGATATCCCGCCCTGCTCCAGCCGTAGGCGTAAACTGTATTGACGAAAAAGAGAGACGAGAGAAGCAATACGCCAATTCGCAGCAGAGGCAGCAAGAACAGCAGATAGATGTCGTAGGCGCCCCAGTTTAGGAGAACAGCCTGAACAGAGGCGAGGGTGTAGAATCCGGCATAGAAGAAACTGATTTCGAGAAAGTCTATTCTCTGCAGGTTTGACAGGGCGTAGCTCGCAAGAAAACCGAGCAGCACGGCAACGAAATAGAGGGCGTGATCCAAGAAAAATCCTGAAAAATACAGAGGAAAAGGCCTATAAGAATGCCCGAAGGCACCCCTGCAGAGCAAATAGATGAGAAAGGCAGGTATAAATACTCCCGCACCCTTGAGAGATAAAACTACGAGCTTTTTGAAGTCCGTATCCTTTGATGCATAGATGCCAGATAGCGTGAGAAGAAAAAGGGGTATCGCAGCCAGATGAAACAGAGTCATAGTAAAACAGAAGATTACAGAAAAGAGCATGGAATGTCAAAACAGCTTGCTGCTGTGTCTACCAGAGTGTACCTACCGGAGCGCACCTCCCAGAGACCAGTTTAGTTGACAAGAGAAGGGACATTCGTTACCATTTGGATTGATATTCCATATGACAGATGTATCTCTCAGGGAGCGTCAAGAGACAAATCTCAACAACGAAAAGCGAATCACGATCCTCACCTCGCTCAAAAATTTTTACGATGAGGAAATATTCAATCTCTTTATCAAGGATTTCTACCACGCAAACCAAGAGGTGAGTCTCGCCGCAATAAAATCCTCCGCTTCGATCGGTAACGAGGCGGCGATACCCCATCTCTACAAGATTATTGAAACCGGCACGGCAGAACAAAAGCTCACCTCGATCGAGTCTCTCTTGGAGATCAAGGCTCCCTCTTCCATCGAAAGGCTGGAGAAATATTTCCACCTGTTCGAAGAGCCCGAATTAAAGGAAAAGATATTAGTAGCCCTCAATCGTATCGCCCCTTTCTCCGAGAAGGTGCAGGAGCTGAATAATGCCATCCTTTTAGCCCCTGATCAGTCACCTTCTTTGCTTGAGAACGCTGTACTGGGTCTTATCAATGCCAACAATCTGCAGGCTGTGCGGGGGTTTCTGAGATCGGCTTCACCAAGACTTCAAAAGCTAGCTTTTCGCGAGATCCTTCAATCAGGTGACAGTGAATCGGCGCCCTTTATAGAAAGCTTTCAGAACCTAGCGGCTCGAATGGCTCCGGATGTTCTGGGAAACTACCTCTGTGCTTTTCAGATTAGAGCTTCCAATACTAATCAGAACTTTGTACTGGAGTCGATCAGGAATCCCGCAAAAGAGACGATACATGCTTACCTCGAAGCCCTCTCGGAATACGAAGGAACGATCGAACATCCGAGACAAATATTCCGAATGTTGCTTATAATCCCCTACAGCGATCCAATATCAGAAGGTGTGACTGGCGATCTGATTGAAAGAATTTTGGCCATCGTCAGAAATCGCTTTCCGCATCTCATCTCGAATATCTCTCTTATGGTAAGCACCCATCTGGAGACCGTTTTCGGAAAAATAAAGAAACAGTATCTCTCGATCAAGGGAATCAAAGTCAGGAGCAATCTTCTGATCGTTATCTTTGCAAAGCTTCTCGAGAACTACGCCTCGCCCGAACTGATCTCAAAGCTTCAACGCTACTTTTCCGAGAGCCTTCTCACTAATCCAGAACCTCTTATAGAAGAGATTCTTGCGGCACTCAAGAATGCTCCGGAAGAGGACGTAAACCGCTTCAACGCCTGCAGACCCCTTTTCAGAACCAAAGATACAAAAACTCGAATCAGCATCTCGTCAAATCTTTCTTATGTGAATCTGGCACGACCCAACTTGATCAGAAGGCTAAATAGGCTGATTCGAATAGCCGGCAATTTGGGCTTGAAGGGCTCATCGATCCCAATTGTTGAAATGTTAAAATTTTCAAGAGACGAACGTATCATCTTTCTAGAGGAAACATGCATCGTAACTCTCTGCCAGCTCTTTCACAGAAAAACCATCGAGGACTTCAAGCTTGTTCTCGTGGATCGTGAAAAAAAAACCACGGCTCTTAACGGCTACTGCAGGGGAGCCCGGTTTCTAGCACCGAGGCTGCTCTACTTGCCATTGTTGGAGCTATTACTGAAAAGTGATCTGCAAGCCAAGACGAAAGACATCATTATTGAATCTCTTCAATGCTGGGAACTCTCGGGGCTGAAAAACGCCATGTCTGCCCTGCTCAATGTCATTAAGACCGCGCCACTTAATCGGGAGCAAAAGCGCCAATTGGGCGATGTTCTGGCCTGCAATGCAGAAGGCACACTTTTTCAGACTTTGATCGGCCTGACCAGCAGCATAGAGGATGATGAAGTCACTATCGCAATCAGGACACTTCGGGCTATTGCGGAAAAGGATCAAACCATACCGAAGGATGTGCTTATTAATCGGTTTTACGTGTTATTGGACAACGATAACTGGGACATTCAGATCGAAGCGCTTATGGCACTAATCGCTTTAGGCGACGACTATGCCCTTCAGGTATTCCGAGATCAACTCGCAACGCAAAATGAGGACTACGCCGTTCGTGTTTTGCTTGCGGTAGAAAAAGAAGCTTCTCACGATCTGCTCAATCCCGTGTTAGAGCTCATCGAAAGCAAAAGCTCAAAAACCCAGAAAGCCTTGAGGGAGGTCCTGAAAACCCTCAGTCATGGTTCTTACGGTGAGGAAATCAGGCATTTGCTGATACGCCATTTAAAGGACATGCAGATCGAACGGAAAAGCACTGAGCAAAAGGTAGAACAGGACATGCCCGATACGGGGCTTTTTGAACATGCAAAGATCGAGTTCAAATTCAAGAGAGAACATGCACAAACGCTGACGGTTTTTTTTATAGACATGGTAGGTTATACGGAACGAACATCCTCTTCGGATGCTTCGACTCTTATCGATCTTATCAAGGCTTTCGAGGATATCGTCATACCCGATATAGAGCATTTTAAAGGCAATCTCATCAAAAAGATGGGCGACGGTATCCTGGCCGTATTCAAACTGCCGCTTAATGCCGTCACAGCGGCGCTTTCGATTCAGCAGAAAATCGAAATGTATAATCAGTATCGAGTCGGCAAAGAGAAGTTTTCTGTTAGGATCGGCTTGAACACGGGACTAGTCATCAGGAAGGACAACGACATCTACGGCGACACGGTGAACGTGGCTTCCCGTATGGAAACAACCGCAAAGCCTGGTGAAATCTTGTTGACCAGCTCGACCTTTGAAGAGATAAAGGACTACGTGAATTGCACCCCTCTTGGAGGCATACAGGTCAAGGGTAAAAAAGAAGCCATAATGACCTATTCAGCCGATGCTATGAAGGAAGGCGTGACGGGAATATCGGCCAACACCGAGACGGATAGCAACAATCTGCAGCAAAAAGCGGAGGAGGTAAGCCTCCGAGAAATACTGATCAATCCCGATTATAGCTTGCCATCTGATATGAAATTAGTGGAGTCATCCATACCAAAGGTTCTTCAGGAACTCTTCAATGAGATAACTTCAGCGGTCGAGGAAATTTCAAAGGATTATCACGAAGAAAACGCTTTCAAGAAATACCTCCAAGCCAAATGGATGGAGCTGGTCAAACACCTGAAGGCCTCTTGAATTTGCCCTTTGACTATTGGTATCGTTACTGTTATACTTTTTCAGTCTGTTTAAGGGCTTCGACAATAACCGGCATCAATTAGTATTCCTTGAGGAGTTGAATTGGCGAGTAAAGAATTGAGGATTAATAATCGCATTCGTATCAGTGAAGTGCGATTAATCGACGAGAAGGGCGATCAGTTGGGAGTTGTACCGATTGTTGAAGCCATGAGAAGGGCCAATGAGGTAGGGCTCGATCTCGTGGAGGTTTCACCGAATGCACAGCCGCCTGTGTGCAAGCTTTTAGATTATGGCAAATACAAGTTCGAAATGGAAAAAAAGGGGAAAGAATCAAAAAAGAAGCAGAAGGCGGTGCGCCTCAAAGAAATCAGAATGCAGCCGAAAATCGATATTCACGACTTGCAATTTAAAACAAAACATATAAAAGAGTTTTTAGAAGATGGGAACAAGGTAAAGGTAACCATTAGATTTCGCGGAAGAGAGCTAGCACATACCGAGCTCGGCAAGGTTGTATTGGACAAGGTCTTGGACCTCCTCGAAGATTCTTACAACCTCGATCGGGCCGCCAAAATGGAAGGGCGATTCATGTCCATGTTCTTGAGCCCGAAGTCGAAGAAATAGGAGTTCTTCATGCCTAAAATCAAGACCAGAAAGAGTGCTGCAAAACGATACAAGATCACATCCTCTGGTAAAGTAAAATATAAGAAGCAGGGATTGAGGCACATACTTACGAAAAAGAGCAGCAAGAGAAAAAGGAAGCTACGAACCCTGGACACACTCAGTAATACCGAGACCAAGCGAGTCAAAAAACTTCTGCCCTATGGGTAGAGCGCTGCACGCCGCCTCAAAATCAGATCGATTTTAAAGGGAGAATTCAGAAATGCCAAGAGCTGTTGATGGAACCAGGCATTCGAAGCGACGAAAAAAAATAATAAAGCAAGCAAAGGGGTACTGGGGTCGACGGAGCAAGCTCTATCGTACAGCAAAAGATGCCGCCGCCAAAGCTTTGCAGTATGCCTATCGAGACAGAAAGACGAAAAAAAGAACGTTCAGAGCCCTGTGGATTACTCGAATCTCCGCTTCCTGTCGCGAAAATGGCATCAGCTATTCTAGATTCATGAGTGGTCTACAAAAAACAGGAATCCAGATCAACCGCAAAGCTCTGTCAAACATGGCTATCGAAGATCCCAAAGCCTTTGCAGAAATCGTCAAGCAGGCTAAAGGAAAACTGGGAGATCAAAAAAATGGTGAGTCTCAAGCAGATTAGAACTCTTCAAGACCGAGTCAATAAGGCACTGAGCTTTATAGATCTATTGAAGGAAGAAAATAAAGCTCTCAAAGCAACCCTGGACAAGTCCCAACAAAGAATCCAAGAGTTCGAAAAACTTATCACGGAATTTAAAAACGATCAGACTGAAATAGAGCAGACGATCCTCGATGTGATTCATAAACTCGACACCCTCGAGGACGAAGTCTCCGCTCCATCCGATTCGGCAGAAGACAACTTCGAAGAATCTGGGCACAACGACGCCAGCGAATCAAATTCTGAAATCGAAACAACCGGGGATACCCAGGAGTTTGATCCTGCCTACCAAGAAGATCAGATCTCCGAAGAAGAACCCGAACCCACTGAAGACGAGGGCTTAGACGAGACGGCCTCAGCCGACGAATCGAAACGCGACCTGGATATTTTTTAGAGAAGTCAATGGACAAGCATCAGATTCAGATCGAACTGCTGGGAAGGTCCTTCACAATCCGAAGCGAAGAAAGCCCCGACCATCTTCAGCATGTGTTGGATGTGTTCAGGCAAAGAACTGATCGTATCTCCTCTCAGCTCTCTATTTCGGATCCACTTAAAATTGCGATTCTGGCTGGAATCGATCTCACAGATGAAACCCTTAAGCTTCGAAGCCGGCTGAATAAGAAAGCGGAGACGGATACCCAGGAATCCTCTCAGATCAATCTCATCACCGAGGACCTCATTAGAAAACTCAATCAGAGCTTGACAGAATAGCCTGAAGTATGTCCCTCTGATCCAATTTGCCGAGATTGCATCCCTCGACTGATACAATGCCCGCGGCAAATCTGTTGGCAAGAGAGGAGGAAGCCTTAACCGATTCTCCGCTAACAATTCCAAAGAGAAACCCCGCCGCAAAAAAATCACCCGCCCCGATGGTATCTACGGCGTTAACGCGCCTGCCCTCAATCCTGTAGATAGTACCTCGGTCATTGGCGTAACATCCCTTGGCGCCGACCTTCATCAACACAAGGGGAGCTAAGAAGCCCGCCTCTCGGATCAGCTCGTCGTCCTCGCTATCACGCTGTAACATCAGCGAAACCTCTTCGCGATTGCCAAAAAGCACTGAAACCGTTTCGGGAACCCAGCGCAGAAAATCATCCCGATACCTCTGAACCACGAAGGGATCCGCCAGATCAAAGGATACTAAGACACCATGGCCACGAGCCTGCTCAATGGCGTACTGAGTTGCTTCTTTCTGGGAAATTGTATCCCACATATACCCTGTTGTATGGAGGTACTGCGATGTTCGAAGTTGGCTTACATCGAGGTCCCGTTTCGAATACTCCCGGCAGGAACCCAAATAGGTGAACATTGTCCGCTCGAGATCTGGTGTTACAATAATGACCGAGATTCCCGTCTCACACTCCTTCTGACTGATCTGCACCTCGATGCCGAGGTTCCTCATCTGGGAGATATACTCTTCGCCAATTTCGTCTTTGCCGACTGCACCGGCGTAGAGGGGGCACTGAATTTTACGAGTCTTGGCAAGCCATGCCAGGCCCCTGATCGTATTAGCGCAGCTACCTCCGGGAATGCATTGATAGTCTTTAATGGTATTGAGCAACGCCTCCCTCTGGCCTTCCGAGATAAGGTTCATCGTTCCAGGCTTGGCTCCGAGATCGTCGAGTAAATCGAATCCAGCATAAGCAATGTAATCCATCAAAGGATTTCCGATGCCGAAAACAGAGATCAATTCTGCTCCCCTTTAAGATAATTCGCTTGCGGGCGCAACTCTCGCCATGGTATATTCAAATGAAACCAATGGCAATCGTAACAGGTGGACAAAAATCAAAATATTTTAAAGCCTATTCAGAGATCGATGTCAGTTTCAACAGGCAGGTTATTCAATACACCGGCCTCAATCCTCACGATGTCTTTTTGAGACTTACAGGATCCCAGGTTCCCTGCATCATTTACTCTTCCTCCATGATAGGCGCCAAGGTTCTGGCAAACCTCGAGGCTGATCATTTTGAAAAGATCCGAGAATCCAATAATAAGGTATCCTTGCGGTTTTCGTTTAGGAGAGAGGACAACTCCATTCCCCGCACTTTTTTTATCGCCTCCAAGGTGACCGGCTTTAAGCCTTATGACCAAAAGAGATCAAAAACCAACTTCGTCAACCTCTCCTATACGCAAAGGCCCCCTGATGATCTTATCGAGATACTGGGCACACTGCTCGATGCCAATACCAACTCAAAAAAGCGGAAAGAACACAGGATCATAATCGATGACAGCGCTATCAGAACGTTGGGTCTCAAGTCCCGATCCTCCCTGTTGAGATTTCGGGATGGGCATCAAAATGCTATAATTAGAGACCTGTCCTTTGCAGGGGCTAAAGTTCTCACAGCTGGCTACATCAACGCCGCTGAAAAC
>CAZLRN010000083.1:0-13012 GCA_964561715.1 uncultured Spirochaetales bacterium | reverse complement strand
CCCGCGAGCTCCTCGCCCTGCTGAACAAAGGTGAGAGTGCCCGGATAGTGAACGTCTCTTCCTCCATGCACAAGGCCGGCAAAATCGATTTCGAAAACCTGTTGTATGACCGTGGCTACTCCCGCATGAAGGCCTACGCAAACACCAAGCTTGCACTCAATTTGTTCACCTTCGAGCTGGCGAAGCGGCTCGAAGGTACCGGGGTATCCTGCAATGCGGTCAATCCAGGATTTGTGAATACAAGGCCGAGCTATGCGACGAAAGCTGATTTGCTTATCGGCAAACTGATGAGTCCTCTCGGAAGGTCTCCGCAACAAGGCGCAGCGCCATTGGTCTTCGCCGCAACTTCACCCACCCTTGAAGGTATTAGTGGAGTGTACATCGACCCGAAGTGTCAGATTAAAGAAGCGTCCCCAGAGAGCTACGATTCCGTGCTTGCGGCGAAGCTTTGGGATGAGGCAGAGAGTATTGCTGAGAGGTATCAGGTGGTCTGAGCAGGAGATGCGGGGCGTCGCTACTGTAGCATAAAGTGATCGGAACGTTTAATACTGGCGCTCCGGGGAATCGCTCAGAATCATTAGTTTTCGCGACAATCGGGGACATTACACTGCGTAGCCTCTGCTTTGAGAACGAGACCCTGCTAGGCGCCGCTATGATTGCACTCCGGGACCTTGTGCGTGCTCAAGAAACCCGCTACTGGAAGGAGACAGGAGGGGCTGCGGGGACATGCTCATCCTCCGGAGCAGCCGGGGAGACAGATTGGCGATTACACGAAGCCCGGATCCAGCCCCGGAGGAAACCGACCGACCTTTACCAAATGCCATAAGATTTTGCGAACCTATTGTGGATCAGTGATATAGGCGATCAGCTCACGATGACGTTTGATCGATCGTATATTGAAATCGTTTTTGCCTAACGGCAGCTGAGTAGGATGCCGTGTGGCTCTCAGAGCTGTCACTGGAGAGATCGCTGCCAGCTTGCAGGACACGAGGCCCGGGGGGCTGGCGGCTCCTTGGGGGCAGGGCTTTCTATGATCGGAAAAGGAAGGAAGGTAAAGGACATTTTGAAAGCTGCCGCATACTCGCTTTCAAATGGCTGAGGATTATTTTTACTCTTTGGAAGCGAGAGGAGAAATACAACGAACAGGCTCATCTAGAAAACAAAAGAAAATATAGGGAGAGGAGGTTAAAAATCGCTTGACTATGCATAGTATGTCCAATAGGGATACTCCCACTTGATTTTTCGTAATACTGAACCTAGTTGAGGCTCTTGGTAATATTTGAGCGGATAATAATGAGTAAGTTGATACCGGTATTTATTTGTGGGAAGATCGAGATATGAGACCTAGTAGCACAGAGGATCATTTTGCATCTGCGAATCGCGAATATCCACAACGGCCGATTGCTTCTGCCCATGCTATTATTATGAAGAAGGATAGAGTTCTTTTAATACGACGTGCTCATGAGCCTAGCAAAGGACGGTGGAGTGCACCCGGCGGGATGATAGAGTTGGGCGAGACGATATACGAGGCAGTAAGACGTGAGGTTCGTGAAGAATGTGGTATCGAGATAGAGATAAACAGAGTCATAGATGTACTGGATGGCATTACACTTGATGATAAAAGGCTCATTCGGTTTCATTATGTTGTGATCTATGTGCTTGCTAGGTATGTGAAGGGAGAAGCAATTCCCGATTCGGATGCCTCGGATGTGCTTTGGGTCAAACGCAAAGAATTGAGTAGGCTGGATATGCACCCTCTTGTGCGAAGGACGATGGAATTAGCTTATGAGACGAAATGAGAGAGCTGTTTTCCGCCAAGATGCCGCCGCCCAAGCAAAATAGGGCCGTTGTTCATGGAACACGAAAGGACGAAAGGAAGAGGAAATGAACAAAGAGACAGTCTCGAAAATCGAGAAGATTTCCGGCTTGGACGAGGTCGTTTTCTCCGTTGGACACAACACCTTCTTCATTCACGACGACGACAAGACGGTTGTCCGCTATTGCGCTGATGCGGGAACGGTTGAGTTATCGCTCGGAACAATCGAGGAAATGTGCGAAGGGAGCAGTTCTTTTGAGTCGACTGATATCAATCTTAACCACGCCGTGTCCATCGCCATCCAAGACCAAATCAAACTGACGTTGTCCACGAACACCTAATCGAAGAAAGAAGTGATCGGCGTACTGAAAAAGGTGCTCCGTTCTGTGAGAAACCATCATGCCGCGGGCGGGCCCAAAGGATATCTGAATTTCATAAAGGAAAAAGTGTGATGGTTACTGTCCCGCCCGACATCAGGAGTTCAGGCTCACCGAAATGACGGTAGCATATCTGATGAGAAAGTATTCGCCGTATTGGCAGAATGTCACGACGTGTAGTGAGCTGACAGCATGAGCGGGCTGGAATTCGGTGTGCTTTTCCGGAGGCCAAGATTTCCGGTTGTAGGGTACGCCGATGAGCGGTTATTCTCTGCGGGAAACCTGAATGCGCTAGCCTCGATTCTTGTCCGGTTTGACCTGTCATCCGACAAAGATACTGTCACACTTGTGGATTCGACAGGGGAAGAGTTCTGGTATTCGCGCAAACAGCGTGTGCTATCTCCGGGATTTTCAGTAAAGCGCTGGACAGAAAGCAGATTATTGACCTCGATAACAGCCACGTCGAGAGCGACCGGCGATACTCGGTGCGTTCCCTCTCGAACAAGAGATTATCAAGGATCGTATCCGAGATTTCGGCTTTGATTCACAGTCTGTGCTGAAGGAGCCCCAACACCGAATAATAGCCTCCGATATTGATTAACTCGCACCCCTTGGGGATGCTTCTTCCGCCGCCGCTTCTCCGGGCTCTCCTTTGGCCCTCAGACAAAACAGACGGACTGGCAGCCCCACGACGCCGCCATCTCGGTCGTTTCGCAGCTCATCGTCACCGATCCTCGAGCTCGATCTCCGATCTTGTACTTCCCCGGCGGCTCCACGCAGGCGGTTCGTCCGAGAACAGGCGATAGCTTCTCCTATCAGTTATACTTATGCGGGGTCTATGCACAAAACTTCGAAAGGCTTTTCGAGTATCGGCAGAGAATCCGTTTTGGTCAGCTCGAGCAGTCTGCAGACGAGACGATGAAGCTGCGATTCGTGAAGGCTTTTGGCGATCTTTCAGTGGAAGAGAATCTCCAAGTCGCGTGGGGTGATCACATGCGCGAAAGCAGCGATCTCCCTGTGGAGGCTGAGCAGGCTGTAGTCGTGGGTGAAGACGCCCAGGGCTACCTCGTTGTTCTTCTCAACAAGCTGGGAAAAGGCAAGGCGATCGTCTGCACCTACGCCATTGAGTACTTGCTGCTAAACAGACCCGCTGCCAATCTGGAGACCAAGCTTCACAGCCTCTATCGGGGCGGCGGCTTTCGAGGCTGCGATCGAAGTCAGGTTCGAGGGCAAGCATCTGCATCTATAAGCCGTGGTCCTGCAGAAAGAGTTGGAGAGCGTGCTCGTTGCTATCAATCAGACGCATCGGCCAGTTCACTGCACGCTGCGAGATCAATCAGCGGGCGCGCCACAGTCGATCTGAAGATGAAAAGCAAAGGAGTACGCCTTTTCACTTTCGAGAATCAGAGCTGGTCTCCTTTTATGGGCCAGGAATAGTCGCGAGCTGCGAGAATACCTCTCTCGCGCCATCATGACAGGCCAACTGAAGAGAAGCAGGGGAAGAACGCCTTGGCTGTTCTTCCCCTTATTTCTGGTTGATCGATTCCTACTCGGCGAGAATTTTGTTGATTTCCGCTGTGGCATCAGCCACGGCCTGCTCGACGGTCTTTTTTTCGAGCATCACATACTGTACGGCCGGGAAAAGGATCTGCTCGAGGATCTGAGGCCACTGCTTGATGCCAGGTTGCAAGCGTGCGAAGGGCAGCATATCTCCAAAGGGCTTCAGCAGAGGATCCTGAAAGCGTGGAACGTTCAAGGCGGCCTTGCGTGCCGGGAAATCATCGGTGAAAAAGGCGTGGTTTTCCGGCTCGACCGCGAATTTGATGAACTCCCACGCGCCATCTTTGTTTTTAGCCGCCTTGGGAATAGTATAGTTCCAACCTCCCATAAGTGCGGCGGTTTTCTTGCCTTTCGGGTGCGGAATCATGGCCGTGCCGAAATCGATATCGGTGTTTTTCTGCAGCGTCGGTATCGAATAGGAGCCCTGCTGGAACTGGGCGAGGACCTTGGTCTCAAACAGGCGCCGGAGAGCAGCGCCATCGTTCTCCGGGGTCGAGGGCGGCGATACCTTGTACTTCACGTAGTAGTCGGTGTAGCGTCGGAAAGCCTCAACGGCGTTGGGCTGGTCAAAGGCCGCCTTTTTGTAGTCCGATGTCAGAATGGAGCCTTCGTTGGCGTAGATCATCGGAAGCATGATGTAAATGGTGTTGCCCTTCTCGCCTCCAGCAGCAACACCGTAGCCATATCGGTTCGCATCCTTGTTCGTGAGGGTCTGGGCGTAGGAGAGTAGGTCATCCCAGGTCTCAGGCGGCTTCTCGGGATCCAGTCCTACAGCTCGATACATATCTTTGCTGTAGTAGAATGCATGGGATCCGCTTCGGTAAGGAATCGAGAAGACTTTGCCGTCAACCACCGCCGTTTCCCAGGAAGCTGGAAACCAGTCGTCCTTTTCGATAACAACCGCCCTATCGGTTAAATCCGTCAAGTAACCCTCCTCGGCGAAGGAGCGAACCCAGCTGATTCGTATGGCCATGATATCGGGCGTCGACTCCGAGCGAAAGGCAACAAGCGTCTTGTCTAGCAAACCTCTGCTCACAAAGGGCTGCACATCGACCTTGTATTGGGGATTCTTCTCCATAAATCTCTTTGCCAGCTCGGTCCCCCGCGGTTCGTTCCAATCTCCGAACCACCACGTCAATGTCGTTACCTTGCCGCCAGCCTTGTCCTTTTCACCACTGGCCCATGCCAGCGAGGCAACCAGCATAAGGATTACGGCAGCCAAGACAAACCTCATTTTCATCTTTAGTCCCCCTGTTCATAAATTTGCTGGTAGATTATCATGACATATATCCAAAGTCAACAGAAATAACTAATAAATCGTAATATTCACCTGGATTTATGGCCATTTTTCCCAAATTTTGGCAATATAGGGGTTTGGCTGTCAAAAATATCAACGATAAATAAGAAATTTTAGCTATATATCACACGCGTTTGATTGACACCGCCAACTGCTCTGCTATAATGTGTTCTGCATGCAGACGACCGATGTGTCTGATACCTTGGCAGCAAGCCCAGCGTCGATTTCATCTCCCCGCAGGACTGGCAAAAGCGTTCCGGGCATCTCAAAGACAGAGAGGACCTAGGGTATGAAAGCAAGGCTCACACCGATCTTTTTCAGGGAAGGAAAGACGGAAAAGTTCGCATCGCAAATTGCGATCCTCGCAGACCTCCTCACAGCGGATGCCGAATTCCTTAAACCAATAGGTCTGGGCGATCCCATACCGGAATGCGAAGCCGTTGTATTCCCTGAGATACTCGGCGAAGCGTACCGGAACGCCGCGGCATTTCGGGCGATCGATAAGCCCATCCTCATCGTCACTTCGGAATTCGCAACGGTGTCAACCTGGGATTGGGAGATCATGGATTTCCTGCGATCGAAGGGCGTTGCCACCATTGCCCCCTATAACCTTGATCAAACCAGAAGAGTCTGTCGGATTCTGATTGCCAGAAGGCGAATGGCAGGGGTGAAGTTCATCATTTTTCAGGACGATCCGGGGGAGGGCTTTCAGCCGGATATATTCAAGAGTTTCTATTGGTGGGAAGAGGAGAGCGATCACGGGCTTCGCGATAAATTCGGTTTGACCATCGAAAGGCGAAGCTACCGGGACCTCGGGAAGAAGGCGATGGGAATTCCCGACCAAAGGGCGAAAAAAGAATGGAAGCAATGGGATCTTCCCGCCGCATCTGACGTTGCCGAAGTGATGATCCTCAACGCAGCTAAGCTCTATCTGGCCGTAAAGGAAGAGATTGGCGATGACGAAAGTATCGGCGGAGTCGGGATAAACTGTCTGAACGAGTCCCATTTTTGCAATACGACTCCCTGTCTGGCATGGAACATGTTTTTCGAGAGAGAGGGACTCCTTTGGGCCTGTGAGGGGGATACCCGGACCCTGGCGACGAAGTACATGCTCTACCATTCTCTCGTCAAACCCATTATGATGACCAATTTCTATCCCTTCCTCATGGGGCAGGCTGCACTGAAACACGAAGGGATACCGGCTTTCCCGGAGGTCGTGGATGATCCGGAAAACCATGTCCTCCTGGCTCATTGCGGATACTTCGGCCTTATCCCGCAGCGCATGAGCTCCGAATGGATCATGCGTCCAAAAGTGCTGGGCATCGTCCATGAGGACTCCCACGTTATTGACGCACGGTTTCCGCCCGGCGATGTTACGGTAGCAAAGGTCGACGCAGCGTTGGAGAGAATCATGGTGATCGAGGGACATCTCAAGGGTTACGTTCAGTATCCAGGCAGCGATTGCCGTAACGGTGGAATTCTGCGGGTTCCCGATGGGCACCGTCTGATGAACGAGATCGTTTCCCACCATCAGCTCGTTATGCCGGGCAGTCACGCAAGAGACATCTCGTTGGTAGCCAAAATTTTCGGATTCGAGATGACGACTCTGTCGTGATGGACTGTAAGGGAGATGGCAGTGGGATTTCCAGATAAATTCGTATGGGGAGCGGCAACAGCATCCTATCAGATCGAAGGTGCCTGGGATGAGGACGGAAAAGGGCTTTCGATCTGGGATGTGTTTGCGGACAGAGAAGGAGCGATCTATAGGGGTCAAACAGGACGGGTGGCCTGCGATCACTACCATCGGTTTGCTGAGGATGTCGGCCTGATGAGTCGGATCGGTTTGATGGGATACCGCTTCTCGGTGTCGTGGCCGCGAGTTATGCCAGAGGGGACCGGAGAGGTCAACAGGAAAGGGCTCGACTTCTACGATCGGCTCGTAGATAGCCTCAATGAGGCGGGCGTAGAACCCTACCTGACGCTTTTTCACTGGGACTATCCCTACACGCTCTACCGCCGCGGGGGGTGGCTCCACCCCGACAGCTCCGAGTGGTTTGCGGAATATACAGAAGCAGTGGTCCGAAGGCTTTCCGATAGGGTAACCTACTGGATGACTCTCAACGAGCCGCAGGTCGTCCTATGGGTCGGTCACAGGAAAGCGCGGCACGCGCCTGGACTCCGTTTGGACACGGAACTGCTCGTACGGGTCGCACACAATCTCCTGCTTGCTCATGGAAAAGGTGTTCAGACGATTCGTGCCGTAGCCCGCAAACCGGCCATGATCGGGTTTGCTCCCCAGGGGATCCTGTGCATTCCCGCATCTGAGAGTGATGCGGATGTCGAAGCAGCGCGAACAGAGACTTTCGCCATGCGCGACGAGTGCCTGCGCATCAACTCCTGGTGGATGGATCCTGTCTTTCACGGTCGCTACCCCGAGGATGGTCTCAGGCTCTTGGGGAGGAGAGGGCCGCGCGTTGAGGCTGGTGATATGGAGACGATCAATCAGCCCCTTGATTTCTTTGGATTCAACAACTACTGCTCCGAGATCGTTCGAAGCGGGCAAGAAGGTTTGGCCGTACGGTGCCCTTTTCCTGACGGATCGCCGCGCACGGCTTATCAGTGGGACGTGACTCCGTCCTCTCTGTATTGGGGCACTAGGTTCTTCTATGAGCGATACGGGTTGCCTATCATCATCACCGAAAACGGGATGTCCAACATCGATTGGGTGAGCATCGATGGACAGGTCCACGATCCTCAAAGGATCGATTTCCTCACCCGTTATCTGAGAGAGCTACGGCGTGCAATAGATGAGAACATTCCCGTGGGCGGGTACTTTCAGTGGACGCTTATGGATAATTTCGAATGGGCTTCCGGCTTCAGAGAGCGTTTCGGCCTCATCCATGTCGACTTCGGCACTCAGAAGCGCGTTCTCAAGGACTCCGCCCTCTGGTACGCAACGATCATTGCCAGCAACGGTGCTGACCTTTGACAGGGGTGAGCAGTGAGAGTCAACGGTCGAAAGCCTGGGCCAGCCGCCTGCGGGGCTACACACGATGAAAAGCGTTGCTCCCTGGATAAGCCATAGCGAACTGCATCGAATAGGATTGTTACTGAAAGGTCTTAGATGAAAGAGTCAAAACTTGGCGTCTGCATCGTGGGCGCCGGAAGAGCAGGGATGATTCACGCCAGGAATTTTTCAAGTCGCGTGCAGGATACGGTTGTGGTGACGATAGTCGATCCTCAGGAGGAGATCGCCGCCAAATCCGCCGCGTCCTTGGGAGTCGAGCGGCACTATAGAGAGCTGCAAAACGCTATTGAAAATGAATCTATTGATGCCGTTGTTGTGGCAACTCCCACAATTCTGCACAGAGAGATTGTCCTCGCCGCCGCTGGCGCAGGCAAGCATATCTTTTGCGAAAAGCCCATGGCCATGACCGCTGAAGACTGCGACGCCATGATCGATGCAGCTGATTCGGCCAACGTAGCACTGCAGATCGGGTTCATGCGCCGTTTCGATGAAGGATTCCAAACGGCCAAGGAAAGAATCGATCAAGGGGAAATCGGCGCAGTTGTTCTTGTGAAATCCCTCACCCGCGGTCCCAGCACCCCTCAGCCGTGGCAATACGATATCAGAGACAGCAATGGAGCTCTGGCCGAGGTGAACAGTCATGATGTCGATACTCTGCGCTGGTTGACCCAAAGCGAGTTTGATACGGTCTACGCCATTGCCGGGAACTACCGCTGCCCTGAGGTACGCGCTGATTTTCCGGATTTCTACGATAATGTCTGCCTGGTTGCCTCCTTCGAAAACGGAATGCAGGGTCTAATCGATGGTGCGGTGTCCGTCGGCTATGGTTACGACTGCCGTGTCGAGGTTCTGGGAACCGAAGGTGTTCTGTTTGTCGGTCGGATGGAGGATAACAGCGCGGTGACCTGTTCAATCGATAGGGGTATCGTCCGTCCCTTTGTTCGAAGCTGGCGGAACCTCTTTGAAAAGGCCTATCTCCAAGAGGACCAGGAGTTTGTTGATGCCGTACGAGCCGGTCATTCGCCCAAGGTAACCGGGCTGGACGGAAAAGCGGCGGTTCAGGTCGTAAACGCGGGCTATCGTTCCATTCAGGAAAAGAGGCCGATACGCTTAAATGGCTGAATCCCCTGAGGGTACGGACAAGATAGATGAATATGAAGGCGGCGCTACTCTACGGAAAAGAAGACCTACGTTTGAGCGAGACGGCTTGCCCAAAGCCGGGCGTAGGCGAAGTGCTGGTACGGGTCAAAGCCGCTGCTGTTTGCGGTACTGATGTACGAATGTTTCGCAACGGATACAAAGGGATCTGCGAGAAATCCCCTCTCGCCTTGGGTCACGAGTTCAGCGGGGTGATCGAGGAGGTTGGGGAGGAGGTGAACACATATAGGCCGCGAATGAGGGTGGCCGTGGCGCCCAATATAGGGTGCGGCATCTGTGAACGATGTATCAGCGGAAGCACCCATCTTTGCGCTCAATTGCAGGCCATCGGAATCAATATACACGGAGCCTTTAGCGAGTTCGTCAGAATTCCCTTTCAGGCAGTCAGGCAGGGGAATTTAGCCGATCTGGGCGAAGGACTCACCTTCGAATCGGCCGCGCTGGCCGAACCTTTGGCCTGTGTCTATAACGCCTTTGAGCGCGCAGCCCTATCCCCCGGGGATTCGGTGTTGATTATCGGAGCTGGTCCCATCGGTCTCATGCATGCCAGACTGGCCAAGCTCGCCGGAGCAGCGCCTGTATTTCTTACAGACATAAGCCAAGAACGTCTGAGCCGAGTACCTGTTATCGATCCCTCTTTTGTTCCTTTGTCCTCCGAGACACTCAAGGATCAAATCGCAGCGATGACGGACGGTAGAGGGGTCGAGATTTGCATCACTGCGGCTCCTTCGGCGCAGGCACAATCACTGGCCTTGGAGCTGGTTGGGATCAATGGCCGCGTGATCTTTTTTGGCGGTTTGCCTCCGGGCAAATCGAGGGTCGAGCTGGATACCAACCAGATTCATTACAAGCAGATCACGGCCACCGGTACGACCCGCAGCAGTCTGAGGCAGTATCGCAAAGCACTGAACCTTATCAGCTCAGGCAGAGTGCGGGTGGATGATCTGATCACCCACCGCTGTCCCTTGGAAGGAATACATAGCGCCATCGACCGAGCAGCCCGGCGACAGGGGCTGAAGCAGATAGTGCTTTTTGAGTAGCCCTTGAGCATCGAGGAGAGCAATGGCTCAGAAGGTTCTGCTTGGCATTGATATAGGTACTCAGGGAACAAAGGGAGCCCTTTTTGATGTTAGAGGGCGTTGCCTCGCTGAGACATTCCATTCCTCCCGTTTGCATCGGCCTTCGCCTGAGGTGGTGGAAGAAGATCCAGAAATCCAACTCGACTCGGTTTGCTCGGTGATGAAAGGTAAACGTTGTCAGGGAGGGGCCCTACGCAGGATCCCGTGCGCGAACCGAATACGAGTCGATCGCGCTGCTGGGTCCGAACTGCGGGGTGTCTGATTTTGGGGCGATAGTAAGAGCAAACCAGCTCTGTGATGATCTCGGATTAGACACCATGTCAGCGGCCAATGCAGTCGCCCTCGCCATGGAGCTGTACGAGCGGGGGTTGATTGATCGCAACGATACCCTGGGGATTGAGGCCCGTTTCGGTTCCGCTCAGGCCCAATTGAGGGTCGGACTCTGACCGAGATGATGTACGAAACCATGCTGGATGAGTACTACCTGGAACGGGGCTGGGATGAAGACGGCGTTCCACGGAGTGATTCGATAAACGAGCTGGACCTCAGGGAGCATATTGAGTGAGCACGGAGGTACGCATCACGCTCAAATACCTTTCGGTTATGCGGGAACGGACAGGAGTACGGCAAGAAATGGCATCGTTCTCTCCCGGCAACACGCTCCGCCACCTCGCTCTTTGGCTTTCGGATCGTTACGCCATCGACTTGCCGGATCGTCAGACGATGCTGATTCTCAACGGAAAGGGATGGACACAGCTGCCGGACAATCTGGACACACCGCTTCATGATGGTGATGTCGTGTTGCTTGCTCCTGTGCTCATGGGAGGATGAAAAGCAACTGAGGAGTGTGCTATGAGCGAAGAGGGAATGGCCCCGTTTGGAGTCGATTTCGATCTTGTTAGGGGAGTGATGAAAAATCCGGATAGCCGTATCATTCGTAGAGCCTCAGACATGCGCGGTCACTACGCCGACGAAAGAGCCTTGGAGGAGCTGATCGATAGAGGCGATCCCCTGCATTATGAGGTATTCGAGAAACGGATACCCGAGTCCTACGGGCACCTGAGGTTTTGCATCAGCTCCACGCAACCGGGTACGGTTGGGCATGAGTGTTACATGACCAAGGGGCACTATCACGAACAAGCCGAGACAGCCGAAATCTACCTGTGCCTGCGGGGTCTAGGCTACATGCTTATGAAAACGGCGGCTAACCGTTTTGCCAGCGAGGAGTTCCGTCCGGGCCGGATGATCTACGTCCCCCCGTACTGGGCGCACCGTACCGTCAACACGGGAGAGGAACCGCTGATTTCGTTTTGTGTATATCCCGCTGAGGCGGGGCACAATTATGGAGATATAGAAAAAGAGGGATTTCCGATAAGGATCTTCAAGCGCAACGGCAGGATCGAGCTTGCCGGCGCCTCGAGCCAGTCTTCATGAAAGTCTTGGACCAGGCAGGCCGTGCAGGTCCTTCCCTGGCGCTCTCGCTCGTCACATGTACTGTGCCTGCAGCGAGTCCGGGGCGATCTGCATCAGTTCGATCCTCGTGCCGTCGGGATCTTTCACCCAGCATTGAGCGTTGTGGTCCTTGCCGACCTTGACCGGACGGTCGAGCACACCCCCACGTGACTCGATATCAGAGGCGGTTTTTTGGATGTCGTCTACCAGGAAGCACGGATGAGAGAATCCAACCCGCTGCACCCCATCCTGGGGAGCCTTTCCGGACGGATAGAAGAGCTCGACAAACTGCCCATTGCCGACCTTGAGGTAACAGATCCATGGATCGCCCTTTTCGTCCGGTATTTCAAATGCCTTTTTAAAACCGAGTATATCACAGTAAAAATGAAGGGATTTCTCCATATCGCTAACCCAAAGAGCCAAATGCCCTATGCCGGTAATTGCCATGTCCGTCTCCTCATAGATAGTCATGTTTTCTCATTCATTTTACCATGTAATGGGAATCCAGGCTCGCTCTGTCTCTCCCGGCATCGTTACTTCGAGGAGCCCCTCGTTAACCCCGCAATGAAATGGCGTTGGAGCATCAGGAAAACAGCGATAATGGGCAACGTCATGATCACCGAAGCAGCCATCAGCGCACCCCAGTCAGTCTCGAATTCGGCAGTGAATTCGGCAAGCCCTATCGGAAGGGTCTTGACAGACTTATCCTGGGCAAAGCTGAGAGCAAAGATGAACTCGTTCCAGGAAACGACGAAACAATAAATCACGGTGGCTACGATGCCGGGAAGGGAAACAGGTACCACAATGGTAAAGAGGATCCGCAATCGACTCGCGCCGTCGAGCTGAGCGCACTCTTCCATCTCGTAGGGGATCGTCTGGAAGTAGCTGGTCAGCATCCACGTGCTCAGGGGCAACGTCATGATCAAATAGCATAGGATAAGACCCCAGTATGTGTTGATCAGATTCAAAAGCCGTAAAGTAACGAACAGGGGGACGATGATGGTTGCTGTCGGCACCATCTGGCTGGTCAGCACAGCGGTCTTTAAAGCAGCTCTGCCAGGAAAGTGGAAACGAGAAAAACCGTAGGAGCTGACAATGGCCACGAGCACGGCGATGCCGGTTGCACAGGAGGCGACGATCATGCTGTTGATGAAGTAGCGTGGAATATTGGACTTGGTGAAAACATCCAGATAGTGAATCAGGGTGACGGGATTGGGCCAGAGCGATGGAGGCACGGTATAGAGC
>CAZLRN010000082.1:0-13039 GCA_964561715.1 uncultured Spirochaetales bacterium | reverse complement strand
CATGGACAAACCCAATATGCTCATCTTCATGACCGATCATCAGCGAGCCGATACGGCGCTTCCCGAGCATCCCGCCGTCAGTCCCAATCTGACCGGCCTCGCCGAGCAGGGCGTGCTCTTCTCCAACGCCTTCTGCCCGGCACCCCACTGCTGCCCGGCGCGGGCCACTTTCATGAGCGGACTCTATCCCTCGCGGAGCGGGGTGTGGCACAATGTCTGCAACGATCAGGCTCTTACGCGTGGCCTGAAGCCGGGGGTGCGCCTCTGGAGCGAGGATCTGGCCGAAGCCGGATACGACATGACCTGGTCCGGGAAGTGGCACGTCAGCTCCGAGGAGAGGCCACGAGACCGAGGATGGAAGGAGCTCTTCGTGAGCGGTTACCAGAGACGGGAGCACGATACCGACTGGGACGTATTCCGCGAGCTTGCTCAGACGCCTTACGAGACCGATCGCGGTGAGGGCCAGATACTAAGACCGGGATACGGAACCTACACCACTTATGGATCTTCCGGCGATGAAGGAACTCCACACGATGAAAAAACCGTCGAAGAAGCCCTAGAAGCCCTACCCAAGCTGGCTAAGACCGCAAACCCGTGGGTGCTCTACGTCGGCGCCATCGCACCCCATGATCCGTACAGGGTGCCTCAAAAATATCTGGACCTCTACGATCTCGCAGATATCCCGCTGCCGTTCAGCTATGCAGACGAGTTTTCGGACAAACCCCGGATCTACCAGCGAATGCGAAGAGACCGCTGGGGGCAGCTTTCAGAGCGGGAGACCCGCGAAGCGATTCGCCATTTTTGGGCCTACTGCACCTACCTGGACGACCTCTTCGGAAGCCTCCTCGAGGCCCTGGATCGAACCGGACAGACGGAAAACACCCTCGTGCTCTACACCTCGGACCATGGTGACTACTGCGGCGATCACGGTCTATTCGCCAAGGGAATCCCCTGCTTCCAGGGAGCCTATAGAGTCCCGGTGGTTATGCGCTGGCCAGCCGGAATCAAGAATCCAGGTCGACGGGTCGATTCTTTTGTCTCGTTGGCCGACTTCGCTCCCACCTTTCTCGAGGTGGCGGGAATCAGCGCCAATCGAGATTTCTCCGGCGCCAGCCTGGTCCCCTTTCTGCAAGATCGCACTCCTGCAAATTGGAGAGACGCCATTCACACCCAGTGCAATGGGGTGGAGCTCTATTACACCCAGCGTTCTGTTATGACCAGGGATTTCAAATACGTCTTCAACGGCTTCGACGAGGACGAGCTCTACGACCTTCGAACGGATCCCCATGAGATGAAAAATGTTTCCAGGGATCCCGATTACGAATCGATAAAACGGCAGCTGGTCCGCCGCATGTGGAAGTTTGCTCACGACGAAGGCGACACCGCCACATCGAGGTACATAACCGTCTCGCTTGCGCCCTACGGGCCTGCCGAAGCTTTTGTGCCGGAGGATTGACGTGCCGATATCCTACATTTATCACCAGTCGGACTGGGAAAACCAAGAGGTTCTTCAGAGAGGCAGGGAGCAAGCCCACGCCTCTTATGTCCCCTTCGCAGATTCCGAGACCGCTATAGACGGTGAGCGGACCGACTCCCCCTGGTTCAGCCTGCTGAACGGAGAATGGAAGTTTCAGCTCTTTCCCAATCCTGAAAGTGTCCCGGAAGACTTCAACGCCGAGTCTTTTAATGATTCCGACTGGGACCGGATTCCCGTCCCTTCCAGCTGGCAGATGCATGGTTACGGGAAACCCCACTACACCAATGTGGTCTATCCCTTTCCCGTGGATCCCCCGAGAGTCCCGGATCATAATCCCACTGGATGCTACCGGAGAGAATTCTCCCTTCCGGACACATGGAAAGAACGGAAGGTGCTTCTCGTCTTCCAGGGCGTGGATTCTGCCTTTCACCTCTCTCTCAACGGCAAAGCCGTGGGATACAGCCAGGGGAGCCGCTTGCCCTCGGAGTTCGATGTGACTCCCCATCTCCGGCAGGGGCAAAATCTCCTGACCGTCACGGTGTACCAGTGGTCGGACGGGAGTTACCTGGAAGACCAGGATATGTGGTGGCTCAGCGGGATCTTCCGCGATGTCTACCTGCTGGCCGTTCCCCAGGTACGCATCCGAGATTTCACGGTGACGACCGAGCTGCTCTCAAAGGGATCGCGGGAGCCGAATCCGGACGCACGGATCACAATCAGGACCGAAGTCGCAGACGGCTACGGCGGCATTGGCGGCAGTCACTCGTTGGAAGTCAGGCTTGTCGATGCGGGGAGAAACGAGGTCGCCAAAAAGAACGGAACGCTCGATTTCGGCTCAGGGGGGCAAGCATCCTTGGAGCTCGAATGCGCGATCAAAGAGCCACAACTCTGGACCGCCGAAACCCCTTATCTCTATACTCTCCTTATCAGCCTCCTCGATTCAAAGGGCGATTTGCTCGAGGTCATTCCGTGGCGAGCGGGAATCCGCCAGGTAGAAATTGCTGGTGGTCTGCTGCTCGTCAACGGACGCCCTGTCAAGCTCAAGGGCGTGAATCGGCACGACCACCATCCGGATCTGGGCAAGGCCGTGCCCTACTCTGCCATGCTCGAAGATGTGCTTCTCATGAAGAGGCACAACATCAACACGGTGCGCACGTCCCACTACCCCAACGATCCCCGTTTCTATGATCTCTGCGACACCTACGGCCTCTATGTCATCGACGAAACGGATCTCGAGTGCCATGGCATGAGAACAATCGGGGACTGGAACCGTCTCAGCGATAATCCGACATGGGAGGCTGCCTACATGGATCGCATGGTTCGAATGGTTCAGCGGGACAAAAACCATGCCTGCATCATCATGTGGTCTTTAGGCAACGAATCAGGATTCGGAGTCAACCATAAGAAAATGGCAGAGGATGCACGACGTATCGATCCGACAAGACCAATCCACTACGAGAGAGACTTCAATCTGGAAACCTCCGATGTGTTCAGTGTCATGTACCCAATGGTGGATTTGGTCGAGAAAGTTGCGGAGGGCAAAGAGCCGGTCAACATTCGGCGGCCGGAACCTAACCTATCCCTTGCTCCGGAACGCTATACGGCCAAGCCCTTTTTTATGTGCGAATACGCCCACGCCATGGGAAACGGACCCGGAAACATCAAAGAGTACTGGGATCTCATCTATCGCCATCCGCGCCTCATCGGGGGATGCATCTGGGACTGGATCGACCAGGGAATCCGCAAGCGATCCAAAGAAGGCAAGGAGTACTTTGCCTACGGGGGGGATTTCGGAGACGAGCCCAACGACGGCAACTTTCTCATCAACGGTCTGATCTTTCCGGATCGGAAACCCTCGCCAGGCCTCATCGAGTACAAGAAGGTCATAGAACCTGTTCACGTCGAGGCTGTCGACCTTGAAAAAGGCATTTTCAGGTTGACGAACCGCTACGATTTTCTCTCCCTCCGCCATCTTACCGTCTACTGGGCCATCCAAGGCCCCGGATTGCGCGGCGAATGGGATTCACTGCTTTCCGGATCCCTCGCAGCGCCGGACCTGCCTGCCGGCGAAAGCGACGAGATCACGCTGCCGCACTCGCTTCCTGCCTTGGATAAAAAACGCCGTCCGCACACTGATCTCTGGCTGACGATGGGGTTTCTCCTCAACGAGGAGAGGTCGTGGGCCTCGGCGGGGCACGAAGTCGCCTGGGCCCAGTTCGAGCTCAAGGCGTCCAAACAGGCCCCCGCAAGATCAGCAAAACGCTCGTCCCTCCCTCCCATCACCGCGCAAGAGTCAGGGAACCGCCTCATCCTGCGGGGTCTCGATTTCGAGGTTGGTTTCGACAAGCGAAGCGGGCGAATCGAGTCCTGGCGATACCATGATCTGCAGCTACTCTGCCATGGACCGCAGCTCAACTTCTGGCGCGCGCCCACGGATAACGATAAAAGAGCCGCAGAAGAGGAGTGGAAGCCCTCCGGAATCGACGTCCTCCAACACAGGATCGATTCTGTCAGCGTGCAGGAGCCAAGCGACAGCACCATCCAAGTGGTGGTCGAAAGCCGCATTGCGCCACCTGTTCTCGATTGGGCCTTTGAGTGTACCTATCGCTATCTGTTTTCCGGCAGCGGCGACCTCACTCTCGAAATCGAGGTCAGGCCCAAAGGAAAGCTACCCGACACGATCCCTCGCATCGGCCTTGAGATGACGCTCCCGCCTCAGTTCGATCGGGTCCAATGGTATGGAAGGGGACCAGGTGAGAGCTATATCGACAGCAAAACTTCACAGAGGATCGGAGTGTATCGTTGCTCGGTAGATGATCTGTATGTACCCTACGTCTATCCTCAGGAGAACGGAAATCGAACGGACGTTCGATGGGTCAGTTTTTCAAACTCACAGGGAACGGGGTTCATTGCCGGCGGCATGCCTCTGCTCAACTTCAGCGCCCACAGATTCAGCACCAGGGATCTCGAAGAAGCCCGACACACTTGCGACCTCTCTCCAAGGGACGAAATCGTGGTACACCTGGACTACCGCCACAACGGCCTGGGATCGGCCAGCTGCGGTCCGCCTCCCCTCGAGCCGTACCTGTTGCACCCAGAGGAGTGCGCCTTCAGCATCCGGTTACAGGCTGTATCTTCCTGACTGACGGCGCTATTTAATCAGCAGGAACTCCACCCGCCTGTTCTTCCAGCGGTTCTCAAGATCGCTGTGGGGCACGACTGGCCTCGATCCGCCGAGACCGATTGTCGTAATGCGGCCGCGCCTCACCCCCCTCTCATAAAGGGCATCACGCACGGCATCGGCCCTTGCCTTGGAAAGGGGTATGAGCTCCTCGATCTGCTCCCGTTGAGCCCGAGCGGGGTCGGCGAAGTACTCGCTGGCGGCGTGCCCTTCGATCAGAATGCTATAGGCCCTGTACTTGTTCAGTATCTCGGCCAGCCTCTGAAGGGTTTTTTTGTTCTTCTCGATTTTATCGGGCTCGATGTTTCTCAGATAGTCCGCCGTATTGGGGGCAAAGACGATGCTGGAGATGATGATCTTGAGGCGGTTGCCCTCCCGTATAACGAGAATATCGACTGGAATGGTTCGTCGCTCGGTAATTCTGTTTCCCAGCTCATCCTCCATATTGAGGATGAGGATGTAGTCCTCAGCCGACTGGACGAGCTCCCCTCTGTCGGAGATCCCGTCCCAGATGATGCGCTCCGAGGGCTCGCCCTTTCCGGAATAGCTGGTAAAGGGATTGCCCTTGGGATCGAGAATATCCAGATTCCATCGAGTGATCGGGCTGATCTCATCGACCCGGATTCCGATGTTCAGCTCATCATCCACTCCATCGTTGTCCGGAGAGAAGGGAAGCGGATTGAGGGAGAGATAGACCTTGGGAGCCGAGGTGTCCAACCTGAAGGGCATGGTTTGACCTATCGGCCTGTCACCCTTGTAGTAGTCGACCTCCAGCACCGCCGTATAGACTCCATCCTCCGCTCTGCGATTGGTTCCCTGCCCGTCCCATGTGATATTCTCCGGGACAGTCCCAGTGCCGGTAAGCTCCTTTTGAATCCCCGATTCGGAGTGGCGCATCGCGATTTTCCAGGATCTGATACCTTCTTTCAAGCCGACGTAAGTCCGAAAGCTGATCTCGTCCTTCACCCCGTCACCGTTTGGCGAAAAAGCCTTTTCGGCTACAGTTATGTAGGCCCAGGTCTGTCGTGTGTCGACCTTCAAACCGTCGATTTGCCTTTCGGTTCGGTTCCCCGCCTTGTCTTCGGCCTTGACGACATATCTGTAGGTGGCATCGGCGATCCTGTTGCCGTTCTCGTCGCTTCCGTCCCATTCGAAGTCGGCGGCTCGTCCCTTCCAGTAGTACTGCCTGACCACGCTGCCTCTCGAATCCAGAACGACTCCTTCCCATAGATCCTCTTCACTGGACTTCTGCTTTATGGTGACTACATCCAGCCGGCCATCGCCGTTGGGCGAGAAGAGCGTGACATCGCTGCTCAGGGTGATGGAGGGGTATTGGGTATCGACGACAAAGACTCCAGAGGTGCTGATCGGCAGGTTTCCGTTGCGATACTCCACCTCCAGCTCAGCGGTGTATTCACCGTCCGCCACAATGCTACCGGTATCTCCACGGCCGTCCCACACCGTCGGGGCAGGGGCTCTCCCGGTGCCTGTATAGGTTTTTACTGGGGTTCCCAAGGTGTTTTTGATTCTCAGCTCGTAGCGCAGGATATCCACCTTTAATCCCAAAGTGGGCGTGATTTTGATGGTGTCCTTAATCCTGTCTCCATTCGGGGAAAAGTGTGAGAGACTCACCGCGACATCGCTGGGGGTCTCCCGGGTATCAAGAGTTATCGAAAGCGGGCGAGAGCTGCCAGTGTTGCCTGCGGCATCCTCGGCTGTCAAAACGTAGGTGTAGATCCCGTCGGAAAGGTGCATGCCGTCGTCTCCGCGACCGTCCCATGAGAACTGCGAGTCAGCCGTGCCGACCCACGTCAGAGTTCGGACAACATCGCCTCGCTCGTTCTTGATCGTGGCCTTCCACTCGGGTTCCTCCGATGTACTCTGAGAAAATCCTACAACATCCTTCCGCTCGTCTCCGTTGGGCGAGAACACCGAAGTGCTCGAGCTCACTGTCGCGGAGGGTGGCGTCAGATCCAGCACGAACTGCGGGGAGATGTCCTCGGGTTTGTTCCCGTTGAGATAGAGGACCGACAGCCTACCGCTGTACGGGCCTTCGGCCAAGATTCGGCCTCCAGAGTCCCGTCCGTCAAAGGTGATCGTCGAGGGGATCGAGTTGGTGCCCGAAAAGGTCTTTCTGACTCTTTTGCTTCCATCTGCTATCGCAAGCTCCCAACTGGCGATGCCGGAGCCTACCGGCACCTCAAGGAGAAAGTCCAGAGTGTCCTTCAAGCCGTCGCCATTGGGGGAAAGGGCACTTGAGGAAATTTTTATCGATATGGGAGTCGGCACGGTATCGATTCGAATCCCCGTAAGCTTCTCCTCGGTTCTATTACCGGCTTTGTCTGTTGATGTCACCACATAGTCATATACGCCATCTGGGATCCGGTTGCCGTTGCCATCTTTTCCATCCCAGAGTAAGTCCGAAGCCCGGCCCTTCCAGTAGATCCCGCGTATGACGTTGCTTCTGTTATCCAGAATATTGCCCAGCCATAGATCCTCCTCACTAGAGGTCTGTTTGATTGTGAGGCTGTCCTGGCTGCCATCTCCATCGGGAGAAAAAATGCGATAAGCACTCGACAGGGTAATCGAGGGGAATTTGGTATCGAGATAGAAGATATTGGAGATCGTGCTGGGATTGTCTCCCTTGACATAGACCACATCGAGCTCTGCTGTATAAGCCCCATCACTGGCCGGGGTGCCATTTTTATCGAGGCCGTCCCACCTCACGGCAGCGGGAGCGTAGTCCCGTCCGCGGTAGGTTCTGAGAACCTGCTCTGAAGCGTCTCTGATTCGCAGCTCGAAACTCTCCACTCCGTCTCCTACGCTCAGGGTAGGCACGATCCAGATACTGTCCTTGACTCCGTCAGCGTTGGGAGAGAAGTGGGTCAGGTCAGTGGCAAGTTGAAGCGTGGTCTCTCGGGTATCGATTGTCAGTCTAACGGGTTTGGACTCGCCGACGTTGCCCGCTCGATCTGTTCCTCGTAACGTGTAGGTGTATTCCCCATCAGGCACAGGAGTCCCATCTTCGAGGCGGCCGTCCCACACCAGTTCGGCATCCGCCTGGATGGGCCAGGATAGGGTTCGCACGGCCCCGCCGCTTTGATCCTTCAATATGCCGGACCAGCTCTCCTCCTCCGTCGATGTCTGGGAAAGGATAACGGCGTCCTTCCTGCCGTCACCGTTGGGCGAAAAGACTGCATGATCCACTTCGACTGCGGCAGATGGCGGCGTTACGTCCAGCGTGAAAGGTGGAGAGATTTCATGGGGCTTATTGCCGTGTTCGTAGAACACCGTCAGTGCGGCGGCGTAAACGCCCTCGTCCAGAATCTTATTCGCGTCGCTTCGCCCATCAAAGATTACCGTGCCCGGAAGGTCATCAGTCCCGGAGAAGATTCGATAGGATTTTTCAGCCTCGTCCTGGATGGCGAGGCTCCATTCCTTAATGCCTCGCTTAACCGGAACATCGAGGGAGAAGATCACGGAGTCCTTCACCCCGTCGGCGTTGGGCGAAAACTCTCCAGGCTCCAGAGTCACTTTGATGGGGGTTGCCTGGGTATTGATGATGATGTTGCCGATCTCAGCTGAGGCTTCGTTGCCTGCCCTGTCGACACTCCTTATGAGGTATTGGTACACCCCGTCAGGCGTTAAAACTCCCGAAGCATTCGTACCGTCCCATTCGAACTCCGGAGGTGAGGTGTTTTCCCACTTGATGAAGAGCACCCTTTCAGAGGTGTTATCCAAAAACTCACCCATCCAGAGATCCTCCGTAGAGCCTGACTGCTCTACAATAAGTGTATCCTGGCTTCCATCTGCGTTGGGCGAAAAAATGAGGTAAGGGGTGGCTACCGCAATCTGCGGCGGCGTGTTGTCCACAACAACCTCCCCGATTTTGCTTCTGCCATGGTTTTCATTATCGTCCCAGGCTTCGACAAAGAATGAGTAGGTTCCATCGGGCACCACTGTTCCGGAATCGGATCTGCCGTCCCATCTGAGAGACTCCGGCACGATGACGCTTTCCTTTACAGCGATGAGGCGGTCGAGCACATCCCGGATCCCTTTATTCTCGGGCCTGACCTCCTTGTTGCGGATAACCCTCACCGTTGCACCGCTGCCGTCCTGTATGAGGAAGCGATATCCCATCACGTACCGCTCGTCAGTAATGCTCAATGGGATTACCAGAGCATCCTGAACACCGTCGAAGTTGGGTGAGATGTAGCGCTTCTTTGTGTCGATTTCGATTCGCGGAGGATTTTTGTCCACGACTCCGATGGGGATGTTGATTCCCGCTCCGATCGCCCAGACATCGTCCTGTCGCGGCGAAGCTGCGGCGGTGATGCGCATTCCGTTCTGCTGGCGTTCTATATCGGTTGCATCCGGATCGACAGCCGTAACACTCCGTCCCGGCTTGATCTTGACCGTCAAACCGAAGGAAAGCGGAAGCGGACGAGCACGATCGTCCTGCATGTCTCGAAGATCGAAGGCGTAACTTGCATCCAGAAAGATGAAATCATAAATCGAGAACTCCACCCCGAGACCCAGGGAAAGATCCTGCAACGAAGGGAAGCTGATGTCTGGAGAAAGGGCTAGAGAGAAGGGATCGGTCTTGACGAGCTTGAAATTGGCTCCCACAGCCGGTGTGAAAGCGGGCGGCATGGATAGATCCTCTCCGTCCACAAAGTATCCCTTGCCGAGACCCCGCAGTGCCACACCCCATCGAAAGTCCTTTAGAAAGGCCAAATCACCCGGCAGGTGCATAAATCCGAGATCCAAACCGAGACCCCAATCATCGGATCCGTACTGAAATCCAAGGCCGGCTCCGATCCAAAGGTTTCTGTAAATGTCCTTGGCGAAGGAAAAGTTCAGAGCCCCGAAGGTGGTGCTATAGAGCTCATCGAAGGGAGATGTGAAAAATCTCCCGCTGGCGCTGAAAACACCAATAGCCGAGGGAATGCTGGCTCCGGCATTGACCACGTGTCCAAAGTCCGACTCATCCCCCAATCCCATGAGGCTGATGTAGCTGAGGTCCAGTGTCAGGTGCTGCCTGCCCCCGCCTGCAGCGGGATTGAGCACATCCGCCTGGGGTGAATCCAGCGAGGCTGTACCAGCGCCGCGGGATAGGAAAAAAGGAGAGTATAGATCCCATATACCGCTTTGAGCCGTAGCGTAAGCGGCGATCATCCAAAAGGCCAGTGCCAGTAGAAGGAGCTTTCCTCTCGTGTGTTTATTCATTTTTGGTTCGTCCTGTATGTGAAGGTACCCATGATGCGTTCCTTACGAATGGGATTGGAGAATTTCCACTTGAGCAGAGATCTTTCGACGGCTCGATCCACGTCTTTGTATCCGGATGATTTGTCCGGATAGACGTGGGTGATCATCCCATCCGTACCAACTATGAAAGAGAAGGTCACTTCAAGCTTTACATTCTGAGAGACAACCCATCGGGGAAGATCGACGATCTGGCGGAAAATCGGTCTCGCCTTGTCGGATTTGTCGCTCATGCGGATCGTGAAATCGCTGCTGTGATCCTTACCGTCATAAACGCTCTCCTCTAAAACCGTTGGCGCCGTTTTCGGAATGGGAGTGGAGGCTTCGGGTTCGGCTTCGCCCTTGGTCTCAGGTAATCTCTCAGGGGTTGGTTCCCTGTCCTGGGAGGTCAGCAGATCCGATTCTCCCTTATCACCTGGAGTTGCCCGGTCAGTGGAAGGCGCCGTCTCCCTTGGAGTGGAGGTTTTGTCCACCGCATCCGCCTCCGTCGTCTCCAAGAGCGGCTTATCCTCCTGCTTATCCGGGCTTTCGACCTTGGCAGCTTCGGGTATCGAAGTCACATCGGCAAGTTCGACGAAGACGGGGCCGATGTACTCCGCCTCTTCGGCGGGGAGAAAGAATCCACCGTATTCGATAATGAGAAATATAAGCAGGTGGATCAGAACAGCGAGGATCACTCCTAGGGAGAGCCGTTCCGCCTCTCTGCGTTTCTCGATATTCATCTGTCACCTTCCCTGCACGTACTCACACCCGTTTTCTCTCTCAATCTCCCGACAGCTTTCTCGTCTTGAGATTCACCGCCCTGAATCCGTTTTTCCTCAGGACATCGAGAACCTCTATCAACAGCCTATAGGGGATCTCCTTGTCTCCCTCGAGAACGACGGTCCGCTGGACCTCCTTGCCCTCGTCCGTCGTTGTGGCTTTGAGCTCGGCCAGCTTCTCGGAGAGGGAAGGTATATCGAAGCGCTCCTGGTTCAGATACAGCTCATCGCGGGACACAACGGTGACAACCAGCCTTGTCATGGCTACGGGCTCCGAAGTGGCTGCCGCCGGAAAGGTCAGTGCAATCCCCGGAGTCACGATGAAAGTCGTAGAGACCATAAAGAAGATAACCAGCTGAAATACGACATCGATCATGGGAACGATATCAGCGGTCGCCTGGGTTCTGAGACGTCGCTGGAATCTCATCGCTCTCTGCTCCTTTGGTTGCCACCCAAAAGGAGAACCATCTCATTCACTCGGTTTTCCAGCCTCACAATGGTGTGGCTCACCTTGCTGACCAGATAGTTGTAAAAAACGATCGAAGGGACGGCCACGATGATGCCGGCCGCCGTTGTGATCAGAGCTTCCGCGATTCCCTTGGCCAGCAATGCTGGATCCCCGACAGAGCCGAACTTCCCGAGCACATCGAAAGCCTTGATGTTGCCCGTCACCGTTCCCAGCAGCCCCAAGAGGGGAGCAATGTGAGCCACGGTTCCCAGCGCGGAGAGGAATCGTTCCAGCTTTGGTATCTCCTGATTGGCGGCGTCCATGATCACTTCTTTTTGAATGTGATCGGGTTGCTCGCGATGGCCGATTCCGACACGCATGAGATTCGTGACGGGAGCAGGGTTGCCGTCGCAGATCGAAAGGGCTTCGTCGTAGTGGCCTTTTGCCAAAGTCGATTTGAGTCTTTCGATCAGCTTGTCTTCGTCAACCTGGATTTTCCGAAAAAAAATGAGCCGCTCGATTATAATCGCAATCGCGATAATCGACAGGCCCATTATGATCCACAGAATGAATCCACCCTTCTGTAAAATATCTAACATCTCTACTTCCTCTATTAATTCCCACCCTGATTCCCGTTATTCACGTTGTCAGGCGAGAAGGTTCCACCAATTACTGTATTATATCCCTCTACACATATTTTTCAAGAAAAGCCGTGCATGATCAGAGGCTCTTTTCCAACTCTGAGAACACGAGTTAGTTCGAAGAGGACCCGCAGAGCAAAAGCTCAAGGGCAGCCGGTGGACGCCCGCTACTTCTTGAACTCCAAACGGGGTGGATCGTAGGGATTGTAGCCAGCTTCGCTGATCGAGTCGTCCTTCATCCTGAAAATCGTTTTTCGAACTCCCTTGAGCGGAACAGGGTACTCGGTTCTACCAAAAACCACAGATACCCCGTGGAACATAACCTGCTCGACGACCAGGGCGCAATCGACTCCCTCGTGTATTGAGCTGCTCAGTCGGTGGCGCTCCTCCTGCAGACTTTGAAGCTCCGCTGCCAATGATTTGACAGTGGCATTGAGCTCCCGAAGCTTTTCAGCATCCTGGGGCGACACACGCTCCCTTCTTTTGAGGTGCTCGGCTAGATGGGTGAGCTCGGCGTCCTTTCCGTCGAGGCTCTCCCTTTTCGATTCGATGAGCTTCTTCAATTGGGCGATGCGCTCCAGAGTCGCAGGCTCGATTCCGAGTCGAAGGCTTGTCTTGATTTCAGAGACATTGCCCAGTTTTTTGCACCAGACGCTACCGCCAACGACCGATGTGCCGGCAATCAGCTCTGCTCGCTTTCCGGTAAGGAGCAGATTCCCGCCGGCGGAAATTTCTGAGTGCATAATCACTTCTTCGACGATGAGGTTCCCGCCGCAACGTACCTTCGCATTCTCGATATATCGTGCAAAGACGTCTCCATCACAGCTGATCGAGCATTCGCCGGCTCCGTTGACGCCGCCCCTGAGCAGTATGGCCTGACCGGCCCTGAGATTGACCTTACCGACAAAGCCATCTACCTGGAGGCTTCCCTCAACGGTGACTGTAAATCCATCGGTGATCGTTCCGTTGATAACCACGGAACCGTCAAAGGCAATATTGCCGGTACTGTAATCTACGTTTTCCAGAACGACGACAGGCTCGATGCAGACGGCACCGTTTCTGACGCAGGCGTTTCCGTTTTCCAGTGCGATGATAGAGCGCTCATCGTCACTCAGCTCGGTGTTCTTGCCGGCTACCAGCGGCTGCTCCTCCCCCTCGGTATAGGAAAGCAGCACCTCTCCGCAAACAGTGCTCCCGTTCTTTGCGGTAACGGCGGGCACGATTTCCGCCAGCATATCTCCTGCCATTCTGTTCTGAATGAAATCC
>CAZLRN010000081.1:0-13046 GCA_964561715.1 uncultured Spirochaetales bacterium | reverse complement strand
ATCATACACGCCCTTGCTGCCGTGGATACGGCCCTGTGGGATCTTATCGGCCGGCAGGCCGGCATGACGGTGTTTCGACTGCTCGGGGCTGCCCAAACCAGGCTTAGGCCTACCGTGATCGGCGGATACCGCATCGAGGGAGAGGATGAGCCGGATGCTACGCGAACTATCGATGTGATCGAAGAGATACGAGAGGCGGGCTACGCCGGCATCAAGTTTTGCGGTCCTTCCAGTGCTGATCATCTACGTGACGACCCAGAAGTACTTCGTCCGGGGTATCATCCTGACCGGCAACAAGGGATAGCTGCTATCAAGAGATAGCTGCTATCAAGAGATAGCTAGAAAGAGAGCGAAACAATCAGCCTATTCCTAAAAGAGAATGACGTAGAGAAACTCCTCACGATCGAAGAGGCCATCTCCGCCGTGGAAATGGCGTTCAGGAAGCTGGGCGAGGCGCGAGCCGACAACAAACCCCGCCAGAGACCTCGCATCAAGGGCTCCATGCTCCAGTTCATGGGCGCCGCCGTGGACGATATCGGAATGGGTCTAAAGGCTTACACTGTTACCTCGAAGGGTGTGCGATTTGTCGTGCTGCTCTGGGACCTCGATTCGGGGGACCTGCAGGCCGTGATCGAAGCGAACAAGCTGGGGCAGATGCGCACCGGGGCCGCCTCCGGAGTGGCCACCCGCTATCTCGCCCGGGAGGATGCCGAAACGGTGGGAATCATCGGGAGTGGGTGGCAGGCCAGAAGCCAGCTCGAGGCGGTCTGCTCCGTGCGAAGCATCACCCGCGTGCTGGCTTACAGCCGCAACCCTCTTAACTGCAGGATTTTCACCAACGAGATGTCTGAGCGCCTGGGGGTGGCGATCGAGATGGTCTCCGATGCGGTCGATGTCGTCGAAGAGGCCGACGTTCTCATCACCATCACCAATTCGGACAAGCCTCTTTTCGACGGATCGAAGCTTCGTCCCGGCACACATGTAAACGCCGCCGGCTCCAACCGCCGTACAGCTCAGGAGATCGATCTGGAGGCCATCGAGAGAATGGATCTTATCACCATCGACCAGCGGATCCAGGGACAGCTGGAATCCGGGGACCTGATACCGGCGATTCGGAAAAAGATCATCACCTGGGAGAACGTGATCGAGCTCGGGGCGATCGTGGCAGGTCAACTGCCCGGCAGGACCGGCGCCTCTCAACTCACCCTTTTCGAGTCCCTCGGAATCGCAGCCGAGGATGTGGCGGTGGCTCGCATCGTCTACGACAAGGCCTGCGAGATGGGAGCCGGCACACCACTCATCGACTCGATTCTAGGGTAAGCTCGTCCCGTCGGCAGATCGAAGGCTATACCAGGCGTAGCCGGGCTACCCCGTAGATAGCTACCTCGTAGCAGGCTACTCCTCGTATCTCTTGAAAAGCAATACAGCGTTATGGCCGCCAAAACCGAAGGAGTTGGACAGGGCCGCTCGGATCGGGCCCTCCTCGCCCTTTTTGGGCAGGTAGTTCAGATCGCAGGCGGGATCGGGATTGTCCAGATTCCTTGTACCGGGCAGGTACTGCTCGTTCACCGCCAGCGCCGTCGCGACCGCTTCGACTCCCCCCGACCCGCCAAGGAGGTGTCCGATCATGGACTTGGTCGATGAGATTTTAACCGTGTGCGCATACTCCCCAAAAACCGCTTTAATAGCCCCTGTCTCGGCAGGATCGTTAAGAGGAGTGGAGGTCCCATGGGCGTTGATGTAGTCGATCTCTGATGGCTGAATGCCGCCATCATTAATAGCCATGCGTATGGCTTTCGCAGCTCCCTCGCCCCGAGGGTGGGGGGCTGTCAGGTGGCTGGCATCGCAACTGACGCCGTAACCACCGAGCTCAGCGTAGATCCTGGCGCCCCGTGCCTTGGCGTGCTCGAGCTCCTCCAGCACGATAACTCCAGCGCCCTCTCCGAGCACGAATCCGTCACGTTCCGCGTCGAAGGGCCTGGAGGCCTTCTCGGGGGAGTCATTGTAGCGGGTGGCCAGAGCCTTTATGGCGCAGAAGGCCGCCAAACCCAGGGGGGTCATGGCCGCTTCAGTGCCCCCGGCGATCATGACATCGGCAATACCCGATTTGATCCACCGGTAGGCCATTCCAATCCCGTCGGTGCCCGAGGAGCAGGCTGTGACGACCGTGTGGCAGGGGCCCTGAGCGTTGAACCTGATGGCAATGTAACCCCCCGCTATGTTGGGAATCATCGCGGCTGCCAATAGGGGATAGACGGCTTTGGGGCCACGATCGTAGAGCTTGCGTACGCTTTCTGTGAGCATATCCAGCCCTCCGATTCCATTACCGATGACAACTCCGAACCGGGTGCTTTCCATTTCGCCGTTTTTGATTCCCGCATCCTCCGTTGCCTGAAGCGCGGAAACCATAGCGTAAATGGTAAAGGGATCCATACGTCTGGCTTCTTTTTTTTCGATATAATCGTCGGAGGAGAAATCCTTGACCTCTCCGGCCACCTGACTCGTGAACTCGGAAGGGTCAAAACGGGTTACTCTTGTGATGCCGTTTTTCATAGCCTTTACGTTGGTCCAGAAATCTGCGACATTGTTTCCCAGCGGATTCACCGTGCCCAATCCTGTTATAGCAACCCTTTTTTCCATCTTGCCTTCATCCTCCAGGACCGAATTGCTCTTTCCGCAATCTAGCATAAAATAACATATCCTGAGCTTTGCCGCCAAGCCGGAATAGCGGACGATCGATCAGCTGTCTATATCGTTCTCTCGATCGTTGGTCAACGAGCCGAGAATAATAGCAGAAGGCCTGGCAAATGAATATTTGCATCCTCTCTGTCATGTTCGCCATTACGCTGCTCTACGCCTATCCGGTGCCCTCCCAGGAATCCCTCTTCAGCGCTCGGGTAACGGACAGAGGCGGCAATCAGTATCTCCTCGATAGCTTCAAGCGTTACGAGTATGATTTTTTCAACTGCAGAATGAGGGATGCCCCCTTTAAGCTTTCCTTCGAGCAGATCGCTTCGATCGATTTCCTCGAGGAGCCTGATGCCTCGCTGAAGGGCTACACCCGCGCCAATGTGACACTCACAGACGGAAGCACTTCAACGCTATATTTCAGCTCAGACTCCGTGTTTGTCAACGGAACCGAAAGCAACTTTGCCGTAAAGCTATCCATACCTCTGGAAGAACTTCTGACAATTACCTTTGTAAGGAAGTAATTACAAGCCCGTCCGGCTTTGCACCAGCCCTGGTAAACCAGACCTCTACGGGATACAACACAACGATAGCTTTCCCTTAGCTACCCGTAGACGAGTATCTACGAAGGCCAAAGCGCCAGAATAAAAGCCCAACAGCAAGAAAGAGGATGCCCGATAGTGGCGCCGCGCACTGAAACCAAACGGGTGTGCCCAGAGGATCCTCCCTCTCCAAAATCGCAATCACCGGAAAGTAGTTGACGCAGGCGAGGGGCACGATAAACGTGAAGAATTTTCGAAACCAGGGCAGGTAAATGGCTATTGGGTACTGCGCCGTCTCTATGCCGCCATATGTGAGGGTGTTCATAATTTCGAGGGACTCGATGGTCCAGAAAGATATCGTTGCCTGGATGACGATCAAACCGAAAAAGAGACAGCTCCCGCCTGCAACGGCCCACACCAAGAGAACGATTTTTCCTAAGCTCCAATCCACCTGCAGCAGGGTTGCTCCGATAAAGAGAACCAAGAGCCCCTGGCTCAGGCGCCCAATTCGCCTTAGAGTGAACTCGAATCCCATTATCTGAAGCACGGTGCTCCGAGGCCTTAGCAACATCCTGTCCAGCTCCCCACGGCGGATGAGGTGGGCGGAGGTATCGAAGCCCCTGGTCAGAGTGTCATTAATCGCGAATGCTATACTGATCATTCCGTAAAAAATCGCCACCTCTGCAAAACTCCAGCCTCTCAAGTGGCCGAATCGATCAAAGAGCGCCCAGATTGCGATGAACTCGAATCCCGTCATCAGGAAATGCCCGAGGGTCTGCATAATGAAGGAGGCGCGGTACTGCATCTGTGCTCGGATCGAGATACCGATGTAGCGGGAGTAAAGCTTGAGCCCGTGCAACGATCAACCTCCCTGCACAACAACCTTGGCCAAGCCTCGCGAGAGCAGATAGCTCCCCAATATGGCTAGAGCCAGGATCCAGAGAAACTGGATCCCTATCTCACCCAATCCCGGGCCAAGGGGTATGCTTCCGATGTAGATGCGAAAGGGCACATCCATGAGCCCCCGAAAGGGAAGAGCATTGAAGAGCGGCTGGGCCCAGTCCGGAAAGAAGGGCAGCGGAAGCAAGATTCCGCAGAAATTCCAGATGATGACGGGAAAGAGGTTCGACACACCATCCGCCGCAATAGTCCAGAACAGCGAAACGGACATGAGCAAGCTCAAGGTGCAGGCCAGCAAAACGGCAGCGAAAACGGATACCAGGAAAAGCAGGAATGCGGGTAGCGATGCCGGCGCATGAAGCGCCCAGTTCTCCGCTCCCACCAGGGGAAAGACAAAGGCTGCCAGGACAACCATCGGCAGTGCACGAAGCATGACCGGAGCGGTTCGCTGCGCAACGGCCCGGGCAAACCAGTAGGCGTACAACCTTACAGGCCGTAGGATCTCGTAGCAGATATCACCGGATCTGATCATCTGCTCGATATCGGCATCCACCCTAAAAGGGATCAGGGCAAAGAGCGCCTGACCGAGCCAGACGTAGCTGATCATCTGAGAATAGGAGAGGGGCTGAGTATTGAGACTGGAAAAGTAGAACCCCGTGAAGATCATGATCCTTATGAGACCGAAAAAGCACTGGGTTCCGAATCCTGCCCACGCAGCGGCGCGGTACTGGAGCAGCACGCGGAATCGGGCGCTCAACACCGACAGGTAAGCTCTCAACGAGCCGACTCCTCTTGCTGCACGTAAAGCTGAGCGATGATCTCTTCGATGGGAGGATTCTCCAGATAGAGATCCCTGAGGTTGTGTGAGCGCATGATCCTCCGGACCAGCTCCGAGACCGAGACGTTATTCGGATTGAAGGAGAGATGCAGGCGGTGTCCGTCCCTTTTGATCAGACTGGCAGCCGGATCATCGAACTCCTCGTGCTCATCCTCGAGATCGATCAGGAGCCTTCGTTCCGGCTTGAGCTGGGTACGCAAGGCCGATATCGATCCATCAAAGATGACCTTGCCCAAAGATATGACGATCAGCCTCTGGCAGAGGATTTCGATGTCGTCCATGTCGTGGGTCGTCAGAATGATGGTGACATTCTTGTCGCGGTTTAGCCTCTGGATAAAATCCCTGACAGCCAGTTTTGACAAGGCGTCCAGCCCGATAGTCGGCTCGTCGAGAAAGAGAATCTCGGGATCATGAAGAAGGGCTGCGACGAGATCACAACGCATACGCTGACCGAGGCTCAGCTGGCGGACAGGTACGCCAAGCTGGCCTTCGATCTGCAGTGTTTCGATGAGGCTATCTCGGTTCGATCGATACCGACTCTCGGGAATGGAGTAGATATCCCGCAGCAGGTCAAAGGACTCGATTACAGGAAGGTCCCACCAGAGTTGCGTACGCTGCCCAAAGACGACCCCGATACGGCTTACATGAGCTATGCGTTGCTTCCAGGGAATCCGGCCCGCCACTTCGCACACACCGGAATCGGGCACAAGAATTCCCGAAAGGATTTTGACCGTGGTTGATTTGCCCGCACCGTTGGGGCCTATGTATCCGACCAGCTCTCCTCTGGCGATGGAAAAGGCAACTGAATCCAGAGCGCGCAAAGTGCGGTGCCGCCGTTTGACCAGACCGGCCAAAGCACCCCCGATACCCCTGCGTCTCTCTGCTACGCGAAAGGTTTTGACAAGATTTTCGACTTTTATGTGGCACATGGAGAGGCTTTTTCATGTGTACTCGATGCTCACAAAAACGTCAAGCAGAGATCGCTAAAACGCCTTTTTGAGATGCAATACGAGCTGCCTTTCGAGATGCAAAACGCCAACACCTATCTAACAATCCTCAAGTGAGGTAGTATGGGTACCTAGGAGAAACAACAATGCGTATCGTCTACATCGACATCGATTCCCTTCGCCCTGATCATCTGAGCTGTTACGGCTATCGTCGCCAAACCTCCCCCAACATAGATCGTTTGGCGGACCACGGGGTGCGTTTCACCAACTGCTACGCCTCCGATATGCCCTGTGCGCCGAGCCGCATGGCAATGTTCTCCGGACGGTTTGGCTATCACAACGGGGTTGTGTGCCATTACGGCAGAAGAGGTGACCCGCATATGGATTTCCAGGAGAGGGGCTTCCGGGAATCCCCTCTAACCGAATTTATGTGGGTCAACTGCCTCAAAGGAGCAGGAATGAATACGGCGACGATCAGCCCCTTTGCGGCTCGCCACGGGCTTTACCATTTTCTCACGGGCTTTAAGGAGTGTTACGATCCAGGTGGCTATGGCCACGGCACTGCCGAAGAGCTGACCCCGAGAGCGATCGACTGGCTGGAACGAAATGGAAAAAGCGAAAACTGGTTTCTCCACATCAACTACTGGGATGTTCACATTCCCTATCAGATGCCCGATTCCTTGGACTCTCCCTTCGAGGATGACCCACCTCACAACTGGCTGAGTGAGGAGTTGCTCGCCGACTATATCACAAAGCCCGGATATCGTTCCTACATGGATGCCTTTTTTACCCGGAACATCCATAGCGACACCAAATGGCAGCCGCGGCAAATCGACTCCATGGCAAGCTACAGAAAGATGCACAACAGCTACGACACCGCGATCAACTACACAGACAGACATGTCGGCCTTATCATCGAAAAACTGGAGGAGCTCGGTATAAGAGAAGAAACAGCCGTGATAGTCACTGCTGACCACGGCGAAGATTTAGGCGAATCGGGAATCATCGGGCATGGATTCGCCAGCCAGTATACGGGCCGAATTCCCTTTATTCTCTACTGGCCGGGAGTGACGAAGAATCTCGTTAATCGAGACGACGGGACTTACCACTACCACTTTGATCTGGCCGCCACAATGCTGGAGTTGCTTGGCATAGAGGTACCCGATGTTTGGGACGGACAGAGCTTTGCTTCGTCGCTTCAGAAGGGAGGTGCGGAGGGGCGCGAATATCTTGTGCTCTCACAGCTCGCCCAAGCTGTTCAAAGATCGATTCGGTTCTCTCTCAGCGGCGAAGAGTATATCTACAGCAAAAACTGGTTTGGATTCTTTCACGATCTTCCGGAGTCGAAACTCTACAACCTCTCCCAGGATCCCTTTGCCACAAACGACATTGCAGCGGAGAATCACGATGCTGTCAGCAAAGCCGACCAGCTCTACAGCCGTTGGCTCGAAGAGATGAGCCGCTCTTTCCCGGGAGAGGACGATCCGATTCAAACGGTTCTCGAGGATGCCATTATGCACTTTAGCAGCAGACTCGATGATTATGCTGAGAGGCTGGGCGAAACTGGCAGAGCATCGTGGGCCGAGCGAGTGACAGACCTGCTCTGAAGAACTGCTTGGCAAGGATTGCCCGGCAGCAAGGCGCCGCGGCAATCACACCCCTCTTTCTCCTTCTCTCTGCCAAAGCCTGTAATACCGCCAGGTTTATGATGAACCTAGAGCAGCTAGAATCAACGAAAAAAATTTAAATTTCTGCAGAACGTACTAAAATTATCTATGTAGTGTAGATAGATATCGCATTGGAAATTCAAATTTACACGAGGTATAATCAGTTTGGCTTTCAGATGGTAGACAAAAAACGAAAAGAAAAAAAATTCCCGATTCTTCTCGTAGAAGATGAGCCTGTAACGGCAAAGCGAATCGAAAGCACGCTGTCTAAGGCAAAATATCCTGTCAGCGTTGCTCAGAACGGACGAGAAGCATTGCAGCAGATCTCGAAAAAATTTTATCCCTTTATTATCACCGATTGGATGATGCCCGAAATCGATGGACTCGAGCTCTGCCGAAGAATCAAAGACTCACAAGGCCACGGCTATTGTTATATCGTGATCCTCACCTCCAGAGACTGCGAAGAGGATATCGTGTCGGCTATAGAAGCCGGAGCGGATGATTTCCTTACCAAGTCCCCCTCGCATGGCGAGCTGCTTGCTCGCGTTAAAGCCGGCATGAGAATATTGCAGCTCGAGCAATCACTGGTCGAAGTCCGCGAGGAGCTGAAAAAGCTTTCAGTGACTGATTCCCTTACAGGCTGCTACAACCGGAGCTATCTCGACGAACATCTGCCTCACGAGCTGGAGAGAGCCAAGCGCTACAGAAGGCCTCTCTCGCTGCTGTTCTGCGATCTGGACCATTTCAAGCACGTCAACGACACTTTTGGTCACCAGGCGGGGGACAGCGTGCTAAAAGAATTTGTGGGCTGCATCGAACATTCGATAAGAAATGGTTTGGACTGGCTGGCACGCTACGGTGGCGAAGAGTTTCTCATAATCGCTCCTGAGACCGACTTGGAGGGAGCGCGCGGAATGGCTGAGCGGATTCGAAAGGAAGTTTCCGAAATAGGAATACAATTGCCTTCTCAAACCGTTCGTATCACGGCGAGTTTCGGAGTGACCGGAATCTCTCCCCGCACGGCCCACGAGAAAATATCGCCCACGGCGCTTATCGATCTCGCCGATGAACAGCTTTACAACGCCAAAATCGCAGGACGAAACCGAGTTTGCATGAAAGGAATGTGACCGCCACCTCCAGCTGTCTGGGCTGAGCAGTCCTCTGTTCAGCTCCGAGTCGAGTAAAGCTCCGCGAGCTCCTCTGCAGAGAAGCTGTAGCTCGTATTGCAGTTGAGGCAGGTTGTGACCAGCGGAAAGGGTCCATTCTCCTTGATATCCCACAACTGTTCCTCGGGAAGTGCAGCGAGAAATCCGGCAAAACGCGATTTATTGCAGTGGCAGTAGAAATCCGCCCTTCGGTCACCAATGATGAGCGGGCCAAAATCCGCCAGCTCTGCTTTGATGATCTGATCGGAGCTTTTGCCGCTGGCAAACTGGTACCCCAGAGACGGAAACGCTCGCACCTTCTCCTCAATCCGCTCGAGCACATCTCGGTCAGCCATGGGGAGAGCCTGAAGGAAAAGCCCACCGGCGCCCACGGCACGCCCCTCACGATCGAATTGCACACTCAAGTTGAAAGCGGTCGGGGTCTGTTCTGAAAACATAAAATAGCCGGCAAGGTCTTCGGCAATGCTGCCGTAACTCATCTTTACCTGACTGTTGAAAGGATGCTTGGCGCCCTCGAGATATCTGATAACGGTAAGATTGCCTTCCTGGAGCAGGGAGTGCAAATCGAAGTCTCCCGATACATCATCGAGAGATATGGGATTCTGCTTGAGATATCCCCGGATTTCGCCGCTGGCGCTGGATTCGACCGAGACCCCCTTCACAGGTCCCGTGCAGGAAATGTTGAGCGAAATGCGATCATTTCCCTTGAGCTGGGAAGTTAGCAAACCTACAGCAATATAGGCATGGCCGAGAACCAGCGTTTCGAGAACTCCCAATCCATGATTGGCCCGCATCTGGTTGATAAGATAGCTCCCGTGTAGAAGGGCGCCTCGCAGGTTTCCCCTTTCCAGCAAGAAGATGGATATTCCATCAGAGGTCACGGATCTCAGCTGGCGATCCAATATGTTGTCATAAACGGCGACTCTGCGCATAATAAGATCAACCCCCCGCTACGGCATAATATACATCCACCTTTGATCCATCGGGTACCCGAAATGCATCCCAGTTCTTCCGTTTTACGATTGTCTCGTTTACACGAACTAGGAGAATCGGCTCATCCCTCACCATTTTCTTTACGATTTCGCCTACGGTCAGGTTCTCGTGCCAGGGCATCTGTGCGCCTTTCAGGGTGATCATAGTGTCTCCCCCTTTTGATGAAAAACTCCGGCTGAGGCTCTGCAGCTCATTATAACGGCTCCAGTTACAGGGAGACAACCTGAAGGGATCGAAAGAAGTTGTCCGGCAAACAGACAGCGGCCTGAGTCTCCTTGTCGGCCTCGATACACATCCGCCGATATAGGGTATCATGACAGTCAGGGGTTACCATGAGAATCCTCGTTATCGATCCTGGAGCAACGAGCACCAAGCTCGGTATCTGGCAAGACACGGCTCTCGAGCTCGCACAGACGATCCCACACACAAAGGAAACCATTGACCGATATGATCGCATTGTCGACCAGGAAGAGATGCGATTCGCCGCCGTGGAGAACCTGCTCAAAGACGGATCTTATCTCAAATCGGCCTTCGACGCTGTGGTAGGACGAGGTGGACTCCTAAGGCCTGTCGAATCGGGTACCTATGCAGTCAACGATGCAATGATGAAGGATCTCCGGGCAGCTATGTTCGGCGAGCACGCCTCGAACCTTGGAGCGCTTCTGGCCTATCGCCTTGCCAAGCGTTTCGGGGTGAAGGCTTTCATCGTTGATCCGGTTGTCGTAGACGAGCTTCAACCCCTTGCGAGACTCTCCGGCTTAGCCGATATCGAGAGAAGGAGCATCTTCCACGCCTTGAACCAAAGAGCCGTAGCCAGAGCTGTCGCAACCCGATTGGGAAAGTCCTATGACGAGGTCAATCTCGTCGTTGCACATCTGGGCAGCGGCATTTCCGTAGGTGTCCACCGAAACGGCCGTGTCATCGATGTGAACAATGCCCTCGATGGCGATGGGCCTTTCTCTCAGGAGAGAACGGGAGGACTTCCTGTGGGAGATGTTGTTACATTGATGGAAAAGACCTCAATGACCTCGGCGGAGATGCTTCGAAAGGTTCGCGCGGAGGGGGGAATCAGATCCTACATCGGTGATTCTGATCTTAAAGCCATCGACCGCCGAATCGATGAGGGAGACGATGACGCCCTCAAAGCGCTCGAAGGGATGGCGTACCAGAGCGCAAAAGAAATAGGTGCCTTGGCGACTGTACTAAAAGGCGAAGTAAACGGCATCGTGCTGACTGGCGGGGGAGCTCATTGTGATCGACTGGTTTCGTTCATCCGCAGTCATGTAAGCTTCATCAGCCCTGTCTTCGTTGTGCCAGGCGAGTTAGAGCTTCAAGCGCTGGCAGAAGGGGCGAAGCGAGTTCTCGAGGGAAAGGAGGAGGCGAAGGTCTACTGAGATGAAGGACATGCGTATCGGAGAGAATCTCAAGAAACTGCGACTTTCCAAGGGAATAAAAAAAGACAGGCTGGCCCAGGTGCTCAAGGCCGATGAAACGTACATCGATCGCATCGAAAGCGGCGACGAAGACCCCCAGGTCTCGGACCTGCTCAAGCTTGCAGCAGCTTTGAGCACAGACATTGCGGCTCTGATCTACGGGCAGGAGTTTAAGCAAAAGAACGCGATTGTCACCAAGTCAGAGGACCGGATTCGCGTTCAGCGGGCCCGCTATTTCGAGTACGAGAGCCTGGCACCCTACTACAGCGGCCGCCATATCGAGCCCTTTGTCGTGACCATTCAAGCCCGCGATCCCAACGAATTGGAGTACAGCCGCCATATAGGAGAAGAGTTTCACTACGTGCTGGAGGGAACCTTGAAGATCATTATCGATCAGAAAGAGTATGTCTTAAAAAGCGGTGACTCCATCTACTTCGATTCCTCCCTCCCCCACGCTCTTCAGTCCCTCACCGATTCGGTCAAGCTCCTCGCCTCCATCTATAACGGTGAAACCATGTTGCAGCTTACCAGGGGACGCCATATGCGGGATGTGATTCAGGCCGCAAAGCTGCTAGGAGGAAAGAATATCGCCGTTGTCTGTCCGGACGCGGCGAGCATGGGAGCTGTAAACAGGGGGATCGAGGAGGGCATCATAAGCCGGGCTCGCCTCTTCGGTGACGTCAAAAGCCTGCCCTCCTCCGTCCTTCGACACCCCGACAGCTACGATGTCCGGCAGCTTAGCCTCAGCGCCGCAACATACGCCCGCAACGCTGTAACTCAGGCGGTGGCGGCGGTGAGAGAAGGGGAATGTCAGATGCTCATGAAGGGACAGGTCAACACTGCCGTCTTCGTGAAAGGCATTCTCGCCAAGAGCGGGGGCATCAGCACGGGGCGGCGCCTCTCCCTGGTCAGCATCTTCGAGCTTCCCGGTATCGACCGCCTCATCTTTCTCACCGATCCTGGGATCAATCCGGAGCTGCTTCCCGGCACAGATGTGCAGGCGTCGATAGACATTATTAAAAACGCCATCGATGTCGCTCGAAGCATGGGAGTCGCGGTTCCCCGCATCGCGCTTCTGGATGCCAACGAGGTTCCTTCCCCAAGCATCCCTACAACTCTGCACGAAAGGCAGCTTTCGGAGATGCCTTGGGAAAATGCTGTTGTCTTCGGTCCGATTTCCTATGACCTAGCCCTCTACGAAGAGTCAGCCAAAAAGAAGGGTGTCAAGCAGACTCCCGTGACGGGAAAGGCGGATATTCTCGTGGTTCCGTACATCTCGGCGGGCAACTTCCTCTACAAGGCATGGGCCATGACGATGGACGCCGAGGTGGCCAATGTCGTAATTGGCGCCCGGGTTCCGGTAATCCTGACCTCACGAAGCGACAGTGACATGGTCAAGTTCCTGACCATTTGCGCCAGCGCCATCTACAGCCATCACATGGTCGCTGGAAGCTCCACCTAGAACCCGGACTAATGACTAATGCGGTTTTCTCACAAATAATAGTATTTCCGGCTATTCCTCTTTCTACCGGCTAATCCTCATCGGACACCTCGGTCACCCGTTTGATCTCAGGATCCGTAAAACCGTCAAGCACGTCCCTGGCTGTGCTGGAAAAGGTGAAGAGCACCACACCTTCGCGATCCGCCTGGAACCAGTGCTTTTGCCCGGGCTCGAGGGTGAGCTGGTCGCCGGGCTTTATAACAATTTCGTGCCTGCAAGTGAACACCTGCTCTCTACCGGGAGGAACAAAACCGCTTTTGAGCGTATCTTCACCCGGGATATAGAAGTAGAGGGTGCCGTATACGACGCGAATCGTCTCCTGCTTCCCGGGATCGCCTTCGATAGGGGGATGCCAATGTTCGGGCTCCGTC
>CAZLRN010000080.1:0-13046 GCA_964561715.1 uncultured Spirochaetales bacterium | reverse complement strand
TGACAAGATTGGCGGCATGACTGATGAGGACGTCGATGATTACTACTCCTGCACCCTCTGCCAGTCCTACGCGCCCAACCATGTGTGCATCGTCACGCCCCAGCGACTGGGACTCTGCGGCGCCTACACTTGGCTGGACTGCAAGGCTTCTTTCCAGATCGATCCCCACGGCCCCAACGAACCCGTTAAAAAGGGCGAAACCCTCGATGCGCTCAAGGGCTCCTGGAAGAACATCAACGACTACATAGGCGTAAAATCCAATGGAAACCTTCAGAAGTTCAACGCCTACTCCATCATGGAGGATCCCATGACCTCCTGCGGATGTTTCGAATGCATCGCCGCTATTGTTCCGGAAGCCAACGGCATCATGATTGTGGACAGGGACTTTACAGGCATGACACCCATCGGTATGACCTTCTCGACCCTCGCCGGACAGATCGGCGGAGGCGTTCAAACCCCCGGATTTACGGGAATCGGAAAGCTCTACATCTCGAGTCCCAAGTTCATCTCGGCCGAGGGTGGGCATCAGCGAATTGTTTGGATGTCTAAACAGCTAAAAGAGGAGATAAGCGACCGGCTCAGACCTCAACTCGAAAAGGAAGGACTGGCTGATCTGTATGACAAGATCGCAACCGAGGAGGAAGCGGAGGAGCCCGAAAAGCTGCTTGAATATTTGCAGAATGTAGGGCATCCTGCACTGGAAATGGATCCGTTGTTCTAATAACGAACATTGTTCGATAGAACAATGTTCGAGGATTCAGACGCAGAGAGCCTTGTGATTGCCCAAACTCATGAGCCTGTTCCAATCCAAAAACAAACCGAAGGAGTAAAACTATGGCGCTAACGGGAATGCAGATATACAAAAATCTTCCAAAAACCAACTGCAAAGACTGTGGACTACCCACCTGCATGGCCTTCGCAATGCAGGTTGCAGCCAAACAGAGGGCCCTGGCCGACTGTCCCCACATCTCCGGAGACGCCGAAGCCGCTCTCTCCGAGGCATCTGCGCCTCCGATGAAACTCGTAAAGATGGGAGCTTCGGGAAAAGAGTTCGAGATCGGCCAGGAAACAGTCATGTTCAGGCACGAAGAGAAGTTTCACCGACCAACAGGAATTGCGATCCGCATCCCTGCGTCTCTCTCTGATTCGGAGGCTGAGGCCCTTGCTGAAAAAATAAATGGCAGCCAGTTCATGAGAGTCGGCAAAGAGCTCAAAGTCGCTTTCTGTGCTGTGGAGCTCGATGGCGGCGGGGCGGCACGAGTCAAGCGTGTGGCCGACAAGAGCGACCTCCCCCTGGTACTGGTTGGAAACAACGCTGCAGCTATTAAGGAAGCCGTTGAGGCTGTCAAAGACCAGCGGCCATTGGTCTACAAGGCCGACGCTTCGAACATCGACGCCTTTGCCGATATCGCAGCCTCGGCGAAGGTTCCCCTGGCCGTTTCTGGAAGCAGCCTGGAAGAGCTCGCCGATCTGACCCAGAAGGCCAAAGACAAAGGTGTTGACGATATGGTGCTCGCCTTCACCGGAGAGAAGCTCGGCGAGACCATAAGAGATCTCACAGCCGCCCGGCGAGCCGCGCTGAGAAAGCAGTTTCGGCCCTTGGGCTATCCGGCCATGATCGAGATTGTCTCGGATACTCCGGAAGCGGAGTCGATCCATGCTGCCATCTTTGCGGCCAAATACTGCGGCATCGTGCTCATCGGCGGCTCCGAGCCCTGGGAGCTTCTCCCCATTATGACTACGGTTCAGGATGTCTACACCGATCCCCAGGTGCCCAACACGGTAGAGGTCAAGCTCTACGAAGTCGGCAGCCCCAACGAGAACTCTCCGGTTATGTTCACAACAAACTTCTCTCTGACCTACTTCAGCGTGGAAGGGGAGGTGGAGAGGAGCAAAGTTCCCAGCTACATATGCGTCGTCGATACAGAAGGTCTGGGGGTTCTAAACTCCTACGCCGGCGACAAGATATCAGCAGAGAAAGTCGTCAAAACCCTCGAGGCGCAGAAGGTGGCGGATAAGGTGAAACACCGGAAGCTTATCATTCCGGGACTGCTGCCCATATTTAGGGCTGAGATCGAGGATACCTCGGAATGGAAAGAGGTCATCATCGGACCCGAAACAGCGAGGGAGATACCTGCATTTCTCGCGAGTAACTGGAAGTAGTTGATGGCCCAGGCCTCTGTAACCTTTCACCCTCAGAACAAGACCGTCAAAGTCGAGCGAGGTTCCACTCTTCTTGAAGCCGCTTCGGTGGCCCATATCACTATCAATAACCTGTGCGGCGGAGACGGCATCTGCGGTCGCTGCAAGATGATCGTCAAAGAGGGCAATGTCTCGGGCAAGATTACGGGAAAACTCACCCGCGATGAGATTCAGAAGGGCTATGTTCTGGCCTGTATGAGCTACATCAACGATGATCTTATAGTTGAGATACCGGCTGAAACCCTGGCCACGGAGAAGCTCCTGGCTGACGAGGATGCCGAGCGATTTCGTTCTTTTGAGGCTGAGCTGCACTACAAGGCTCGGTACAAACCCTCACCTTTGGTGACCAAGCTCTACCTCGAGCTCGACCCCCCCTCTCTGGCCGATAATCAGGCCGACCATTTGAGGGTTTGCGGGAGAGTAAGCAAGCTGCTCAAATACAAGACCATGCAGATGGGCCTGAAGATCATTCAAAGCCTTCCCGAGACTCTGCGAAAGAGTAACTATCGCATCACAGCCACGGTTGGACTCAGAAGAGATATCGCCGAAGTCATGGACGTGGAAGGCGGCAATTCTGCGGACCGCAACTACATGATTGTCGTGGATATGGGAACCACAACCATTGTGGCGCATCTGGTGGACGCGACGACGACCCGTACCATCGACGCCGAAGCCTGCTTCAACTCCCAGGGAATCTACGGTCGAGAGGTCACAGCCAGGATCATCAACGCCGAAAAGAGGGGAACCAGCGAGCTCCAACGTCTGCTGGTGGATGACATCAACCGGCTTACGGAAAGTCTCGCCCAGATCAATCACGTACACCTCAGGGACATTACCGCCGCTGTCTGCGCCGGTAACACGGCTATGAGCCACTTCCTGCTCGGCCTTCCAACAGAGAACATCCGTCGCACGCCCTACGTTCCCACTTCGGTGGATCCGCCGCCTCTGCGCGCCGCTGAGGTAGGATTGAGGATCAATCCCAGGGGCCTTCTTTACTCCCTTCCCGGAATCAGCGGCTGGGTCGGAAGCGACATCACCGCGGGGATTCTATCCACGGGTATCAATGAGAGCGATGATCTCTCGCTTCTCCTGGATATCGGGACCAATGGCGAAATCGTTATAGGGAACAAAGAGTGGCTTATCGCCTGCTCGGCGTCAGCCGGACCTGCCCTCGAAGGTGTGGGTGAGGATTGCGGTATGCGGGCCGAAAAGGGCGCCATAGAGAAGATCAGCGCCAAAAACGGCAAGCTCGTCTATGAAACGATAGGCAATTCTGCGCCGAAGGGAATATGCGGCTCAGGAATCATCGATCTCGTCAGCACGCTTCTCAGAGAGGAGATCATTGACCGGTCGGGACAGTTTACAGCGGCTACGGCTGATCGAATGGTGATGATAGATGGCATAGAGCGCTTTATCATCGTTCCAGAGAAGGAAACCTTCAACAACAAGCCGATCTTCTTCACCGAATCCGACATCGAAAACGTCATAACGGCCAAGGCGGCCATATTCGCGGCGATGAACATCCTGCTAAGGAGGCTGGAGCTCGGCTTTACCGATATCAAACGCCTCTATATAGCCGGCGCTTTTGGCAATTATATCGATGTCGAGAGTGCGATCACCATTGGACTGATCCCGGATATACCACGAGATCGGATCGAGTTCGTAGGCAACACCTCAATAAAGGGAGCTAAAATAGCCGCCTTCTACAAGGAGGCTTTCTATAAAATCATGAAGATTCAGAAGGATACGACCTATTACGATCTGATGGGAGCAAACGATTACGTGGAAGAGTTTAAGAAGGCACTCTTTCTTCCCCATACCGATATTGAGCTTTTCAGAAGGCAGGAGCAATGGCAAAAACAAAAAGCATAGCCGTTGCCGGTAAGGGAGGAACGGGCAAATCAACCATCGCGGCCCTTCTTATAACCGAGCTCTGTTCTCGAAATGAGGGCCCGGTTCTAGCTGTGGACGCCGACCCCGATTCCAGCCTGGGCACTCTTCTCGGAATAGAGGCAGCCCAATCCATCGGGGATCTGCGAGAAGATGTGAGAAAGAACCTCGTCAATTTTCCGGCCGGAATGACCAAAGCCAGCTATGTGGAAGCCGGTTTGCACGAGATTATAGAAGAGGCAAGCGGATTCGATCTTGTCACAATGGGCAAGGGAGAAGGTTCGGGTTGTTACTGTTATCTCAACAGCCTCATCAAGAAGTTCTCCGATGACCTGGCGCCCTCCTACCCCTGGCTCGTCATGGATAATGAGGCAGGACTCGAGCACATCAGCCGACGGACAAGCGTTGACATCGATACGATGATTATTGTGGTCACCGAAAACCCTCTCTCCTTCGGCTCCGCCAAGAGAATCAAAGAGATTACAGACACCATCAGCGATCGAATTCGAAACCGCTATATTGTCACCAATATGATCAAGGGGGAGAGACTTCCCCTCGTGAAGGAACGCCTCTCCGAACTGGAACTGGAACAGCTCTGTGATCTGCCTTACGATTCAAAGCTGGAGGAGATCGTCTTCAAAGGCGAATCTCTTGCCAGCCTTTCCGATTCGCCAGTACTGAAATGCATAGACAAAATTCTCGATAGGATAGGAGGTAATAATGGAAATTCCTGACGTAAAAGAGAGATGGACGAGCAAGATCAACGAAGTGACAATCGGGGCGACAAAAGACAAAGGAGGAACAAGGGCCAAAACCGTTACTGTGGGCGGTCAGTCGACTCTTCCCTTCCTCACCTTCGAAGGCGAGTTGCCCAACAAATCCGTCATCGCAGGATATGTCGCTGACACACCCCCACCTACATGGCCGGATGTCCTGAAAAATGCTATCGGAAGCGAAATCGGCTCTCCTACCGAATGGGCACAGAAGTGCGTTCAGGATTTTGGAGTTGACCTGATCAGCCTGAAATTCGTGGGAGCCGATCCCTCTGGTAACAACGCTTCGCCAGCGGACTGCGCCAAGGTCGCAGAAGCGGTTCTCAAAAGCGTAGATGTGCCTCTTATCATCTGGGGGTGCGGTGACGACGAGAAGGACAACGCCATCCTCCCAGAGATTTCCCAGGTCGCTCGCGGAGAGAACTGCCTTATCGGTTCCGCCAAGGAGAGTAACTATATGACCATAGTAGCTCTCTGCAAGGCCGACAAACACAAGATCATCTCAGAAGCGCCCGTGGATATCAACATCGGTAAGCAGGTCAATATTCTGCTGCAGGACGCCGGATTCGACCTTTCGGGAGTCGTGATGTTTCAGACCACCGCTGCCCTGGGCTACGGTTTCGACTACGTCTACACCATCCTGGAGCGGGCTCGAATTGCCGGTCTCAAGGGCGATGCCCTTATGGCTATGCCGCAGCTCTGCGATGTTGGGGGCGAAGTGTGGAGGATCAAAGAGGCTGTCGTAGACGAGGACGAGCTGCCGGGCTGGGGCAAATTGGAGAAACGCGGACCTAATTGGGAGGCTACATGCGCCGGGGTGTACCTCCAGGCCGGCAGCGACATTCTGGTCATGGCTCATCCTCAGGCCATCAGCCACGTTCAGGAAACCATGGCGAACCTAATTTAAGACAACCAGGAGGAAGGCAATGATTTTCATAGGCGAAAGAATCAACGCAGGTTTTAAGGATATTAAAAACGCCATTCTGGAAAAAGACGGCAGCGCTATTCAGGATTGGGCAAAGAAGCAAACCGACGCTAAGGCCACTTATCTCGACGTGAACCTCGGCACGGCGTCTAACAAGCCAGAGGACCTCTGCTGGATGATCGAGCAGGTCCAGTCCGTTGTGGATACTCCGATATCGATAGACAACAACAAGCCGGCTATGCTCAAGGAAGCGATTCCCGTCTGCAACAAGCCGCCGCTGATCAATTCGACAACGGCAGACGAAACGAGGATGGATGAGCTCTTCCCGCTCGTGAGCGAGCACAAGGCATCGATCATCGCCCTCGTCATGGACGAATCCGGAAGCCCCAAAAGCGCTGATAAGCGTGTCGAAAACGCCGGCATCATTATAGCCAAGGCTATGGAGTACGGGATCGAACCGGAACAGATCTTCCTCGATCCCATTATTATGCCCCTCAAGTATATGCAGGAGCAGTGTAAGGAAATTCTCAATGCCGCAAGCCAGTTCCAGATGTTCTCGGACCCGCCGCCTCATATCGTAGGGGGCCTCAGCAACATCTCCAACCGAACGACTCACAAGAAACTCATCAATCGCATCTTCGCCACTATGATGGTGGCAAACGGATTGGATGCCGTCATTTGTGATGTGATGGATACGGAGCTGGTAGACTCGATTCTGACGGCGGAGCTTGTGATGAACAAGGGAATCTACGCCGATTCCTACATCGAGGCCTTTAGAAAGTAAGCACAACGACCAAGAAATAGTTTCGAGTTATGCTCAGGCTGACGGGCCATCCAGACTCGTAAGGGTTTGGATGGCCTTTTTTCTTTAGAATTCCACAAGGAGGAAAGGCATGATTGGAAAGCTGCTGATCGTTCTCACCTACCTCACCATAACTCTTCTCATTGGCTTCATTTTTCACAAACGGGCCAGAAGGAGCAGCACCGAGTTTTTCCTGGCCGGACGCGACGTGTCAAAGTTCCTTCTCTTCTTCACCATGGCAGCCACGAACTTTAGCGCCTTCACCGTGTTCGGATTTTCAGGAGCCGGCTACAGGATCGGCTACGCCTTCTACCCGGTTATGGGATTCGGGACCGGTTTTATGGCACTGGGCCTCTACATCATCGGAAGCAAGATCCTCATTCTCTCGAGACAACGGTCCTATGTCACTCCGAGCGATTTCATCGAGGACAGATACAAGTCCCCTGCATTGAAAATTCTAGTGTCCGTCATCATGATCGTTTTCACACTGCCCTACATCTCCCTCCAGGCCATAGCCAGCGGGAAATCGCTCAACTCCCTTGTCGGCATCCCCTACCTCTCGGGGGCTCTGCTCATCACGGTCTTTGTCGTGCTCTACGTCGCCATGGGTGGCTTGAGGTCCATTGTATGGACCGATCTGATACAAGGTCTCATGATGATCCTCTTCGTCCTGGCCGCCTTCCTCATCATCGCGAACAAGAGCGGAGGGTTTGCATCCGCAAACGAAGCGGTTTATGCAAAAAAACCGGAGCTCTTCTCGCGGCCGGGCGGCGACGAGGCGATGGGAATGGGGATTTGGTTTTGCTATATGTTCCTCTGGTTTGTCTCGGTTCCCATGGCACCTCAGATCTTCCAACGTTTCATGGTTGCCAAGGACAGAGAATCCTTCAAAGCCACGATCATTCTCTACCCTATCATCACCACGTTTCTCTTTTTTCTCACCGTCTCCATCGGGGTGATGGGGCACAACGCCTTTCCCGACCTGCCGGCGGCCCAATCGGATACAATCTTCCCGCTCCTATTGGCACGGTATACCGGAGTCTTTCTCAGCACTCTTCTGCTCACGGGAAGCCTTGCGGCGCTTATGAGCACGATGGATTCCCAGCTTCTCAGCCTGACCTCGATGATTACCATCGACTTTCTCAAAATCAAAAGGAAACAGGTCCTCAAAGAGAGGATCATCATCGGCATATTGGGACTGACGGGATTCCTGATTGCTATCAGACCACCCCAAACGATTCTCGACTTTATTAGCGCCACAACCTTCAGAGGACTGAGCGTGCTGGCCCCAACCATTGTGGGAGGGCTATACTGGCGGAGGGCCAGCCGATACGGCGCTCTGGCCAGCATTATCGTCGGCGAGGCGCTCGTCTTTGCCAATTACTTCGGGCTCGTATCTTTTCCGGGCATCCGTCCTGTGGTGCCGATCGTCTGTGTCAGCACTATGGTCTTTTTAATTGTCAGTCTCGCAGTCCGAAAAGGCGGGGAGAACACAGCGATCGTCTTCGATCCTGATCCCAACTTCGCGCGTTGGACGCCGGCCTTTATCCTGATCTTTGTGTTGGGCCACGATTTCTGGTTGTGGGGCAAGGTCCCCCGCCTCTGGTCTGGTCTGCCTCTGTGGGTTTGGTACTACTTCGCATTAGGGCTCATTATGAGCGGGGTGTTCGCAATGGCGCTTCGCAAAACTGGTATAGCACAAAAAATAAATCTAAAATGATTTGACTAATTTATGACGAATTGACTCAACTATAGATAACTATTATGTTAGCTCTTTATACAGGGCTGTTATCTTGAAAGAACAAGTAAAAGACCATCGCTTCGGCGGCGGTTCGGGCTCGGCGTGGGCGGGGTGCGGCGTGGGCGGCTAAGCCCGTCCGACTGAGCCCGCCCACCCGCAGCGGCGGTACGCCGCAGCGCGGCTTCGAAACTGCAGTCAACCATTTCCCGAGATAGAGGAGGGAGAGCATGAGTAAGAAAGAGTACGCCATCGAAACACTGGCGCTCCACGGAGGTCAGGAACCTGATCCTGCAACAACGGCTCGAGCCGTGCCGATCTATCGCACATCTTCCTATGTCTTCAGGGACACCAAACACGCGGCAGACCTCTTCGCCCTGAAGGAGCTCGGTAACATCTACACTCGTATCATGAATCCTACACAGGACATCTTAGAGAAACGAATGGCTATGATGGAGGGCGGTGCAGCTGCCCTGGCTCTCGCCTCAGGGACTTCGGCTATCTACTACTCGATAATCAACATCTGTTCGGCCGGTGACGAGATCGTATCCGCCAACAATCTGTATGGCGGAACTTACACCATGTTCAGCTCTATTCTCCCTCAGTTCGGCATATCCGCTAAAATGGTGGATCCCCGCGAACCGAACAACTTCGAAAAGGTGATCACAGAAAAGACAAGGGCTCTCTACGTAGAGACCATCGGAAATCCGGCTCTCGACGTTACTGACATAGACGCTGTCTCGAAGATCGCAAAGCGGCACAACCTCCCGCTCATTGCAGATTCAACCTTTACAACCCCCTACCTGCTCAAGCCTATCGAGCACGGCGTAGATATCGTATGCCATTCCCTTACAAAATGGCTCGGCGGGCACGGCACAGGGATCGGTGGAATTGTGGTGGATTCCGGGCGTTTCGATTGGACAGATAAGAAATTCAGGCTCTACAACGAGCCCGATGCCAGCTATCACGGGTTGCGCTATGCGCACGATCTTGGCGATTTGAATCCCCTCGCCTTCATTCTTCGCATGAGGCTCGTGCCGCTGAGGAATCTCGGAGCCTGTATCTCACCGGATAATGCGTGGATGTTTATGCAGGGAATCGAAACCCTTCCCCTGCGTATGGAACGTCACTGTCAGAATGCGGTGGCTGTGGCGGAATACCTCAAAGACCACTCTAAGGTGAGCTGGGTACGTTATCCCGGGCTTGAGGACGATCCTACTCACGATGTCGCAAAGCGCTACCTCAAAAAAGGATACGGCGGCATGGTCATTTTCGGGATCAAGGGGGGAAGACAAGCAGGTGAGAAGTTCATTGAGGGACTACAGCTCTTTTCGCATCTGGCTAATGTTGGAGATGCCAAAAGCCTTGCTATACACCCGACATCGACAACCCACTCCCAACTCTCGGAGCAGGAGCAAATCGACGGCGGCATCACCCCGGATCTCGTTCGGCTTTCGATCGGAATCGAACACATCGACGACATAATCGACGATCTCAGACAGACTCTCGATCAGATATAAGTCAAAGGGAGAGCACTTCCGCCCGCTCCGAGGGCCGTATCACCATTGGATCGCAGGGCGTGCCAAACTCCGCGTCGTAGGCCCGAGTTAGCTCCTTGGCCGATTCCTCGGCATCCTGGGGAGCGAGCAATGCTACGATGCTTCCTCCGAATCCTCCACCCGAGAGACGGGCTCCTTTTACCGCGTAGATTTCTTGAGCCTTATCTACAAGAAAATCCAATTCCCTGCAGGAGTTCTCGAAGTTGTGACGTGAGCTGTCGTGAGATTGGAACATGAGCCGCCCGAACTCTTCGAGCCGTCCGGTCTGTAGAACCTCTCTTCCCATTAAGACTCTTTCATTTTCTCCTATCACGTGAGCCGCTCGAAGAGCGACAGTAGAATCCATTTCGGACGACAGAGACTGCAGCTCTTCTGAAGAAACGTCCCTCAGAGACCGCACCGGATGATTCAGCCTCTGGCTGAAAAAGGCCGTAGCCTGCTCGCAGGAGGACCTGCGATCATTGTAGGCCGAGTCTACCAGGGCATGTTTGACCTTGGTGTTGCAGACGAGAAAACAGGCATCTTTCCCGAGCGGGACATTCTCGATCTCCAGAGAACGGAAATCACTGAGAACAAGGCTATCGACCTTCCCATTCAAACTCGAGATTTGGTCGAGCAGGCCTGTGCGCACACCGGCAAACTCGTGCTCCGCTCTCTGGCCGATCTTTGCCAGCTCTAGATCTGAGACAGAAAGGTCGAATAGATCACAGAGGGCAAGAGCGGAGGACATCTCAAGAGCAGCCGAGCTAGAAAGACCCGACCCAAGGGGAACGTTCCCACAAAAGAGGGCGGCAAAGGATTTGACAGCGCGGCTGCCGCCGGTACTCTGGTCAAGGCCGGCCGCTACACCCATCACATAGTTGACCCAGGTGGCGCTGGAGCTCGGCTGCGGTTTTGGCAATGAGAAGGTTGCCTCCTCCATGAAATCGCCGGCTACAATCCGGCAAACCTCCTCCTCTATCTCAGCAGCAAGAAAAAAGGTTCCGTAATCAATCGCTGCCGAGAGAACGAATCCCTCGTTGTAGTCGGTATGATTCCCGAGGACTTCGACCCGGCCCGGGGCGTAAGCGGCCGTCTGCGGCTCCAGCCCAAAATACTCTCTATACTTGCCTAAGGCCTGACGGAATATATGCTCGTTTATCATGCCCTGCGTTCCTTCACCGCGTTGATGAGCCGCTCCGCCTCTTCGGCCGTGATCTTGCCATCCATCAGCATTTCCAGAATCATCGTGATCTCTTCGTCGCTTTTGGATTGAGACTCGTGAAACTGACGCGAAATCTCTTCGCCCATTTTCCCGAATCGTTTTCCAAAGCGGGCCATTTTGTCCACAAAACGGGGGATCTCCCGCTCGAACTCCCGGGCTATATCCTCTCCCCACTTTTCCGATCCTGAGAAGAGGTTGCCGAAAAACTCTTCGGGCCCTTCGCATCCCTCCCATCCTTCGAACCAGGAACCTTCATCGATTACCTTGTCGAAATCCTCGTATTTGACAAGGCTGACTCCACCCCTGTAGTTACGAATCAGTATGGAAAACTCCCCATTGCCATTGACGAGAACCGTGGCGTCCTGGTCAGTCTGAATCGAGCAGTTCTCCAGATGGTTGTAGAGGCGTCCGTTAGTTTGAACTCGGATTCGATAGCCGGCTTCATCTGCCAGCGCCAATCGAACCCGTCCGTTTCCGGAGAAGAGACTCAACGTTCCGGTGGCATCGCGTCGGGCGTCGCCCGACGGTTCACCTTCCGACGGCCCGCCGCCGGCAGTGGCGACTGCCGGCGTGGCGACGCCCGCAGTAGCGACTGCCGGAACAAACTGGAGGGAGATCCTACCGTTTCCGCTTTTGATCGATCCCCCTCGAATGGTCGACTCCCTAATGGTCACCCTTCCGTTGGATGTCGAAAGATCGAGGTGCGCCTTCAGATTCTCTCCCTGAATGGAACCATTGGCGCAGCTTGCCGAAATGGTTGCATCGAGGTTCTTCATCTGCACCCTTCCATTGCTCACAGAGGCCTCCAGATAACCCTGCAGGTTCTGCAGCCTGATACGCCCATTTCCCGTTTTGAGGTGGAGATTTATGTCCTGTCCCTCGGGAAGCCGGAGATGCAGGTTTTTTCTCTCTCCCACCTCCAGCTCAGGCTTGACCTTGATCGAAACGGTTTCACCGTAGGTCACTTCCAGCAGGTCTTCGGCATCAGGGCTCTTAGCCCCCTCGGTTTCGATCTCATACTCGATGTACGCTTGATCGACCGACTCTCCCGTCACCTCGAGGTTAGAGTTGCCCGCCTCCAGGTACAGGGGTTTCTCTATCTGAGATAATTCGACTCGCCTAAGCATCAGTCTCCTCCTATATCTTCTTCAGCACATCGTCCAGAGAGATTTTACCTTCCTTGAAATCCCGCAGGACCTCCAGCCTATGCTGGGTTTCCAGATACTGGGAAAAATCCTCCAGTGCCAACATTTGGTTGATTCTCGCAAGCCGTGATTTGACCGTGGGGTAGGAGAGTCCTAAAACTCTCTCCACCTCCTTGATGTTGCCCTCACTCTTGAGGAAGACTCGAACAAAATGAAGGAGGTCCTTAGGCAGATTGCAGAGATCACACCTTTTAAAGCTTCCCTTCAGAATGACACCACACTGCATACAGGTGTACTCACTTACGAGCATCTCACCTTCGCAGACCGGACAGGATCCAAGGGTCTCTCTCATCATAGATTCAACATAATATGATCCCTTAAAAAAATCAATATTAATATTAATATTTTAAAGGGCTCCTCTTTTTAATGATCTTGACGCAACCTCCCCTTCGACAGTATTATTGAGTCAAACTTACAGAAAGGGAGGAGCGATGTCTGAAAGAAATGTCACTCCTATGAGGTTCCCTGGGAAAATCAGTCCCAGGATGATCGTCATCATCCTGATTGTCGTCGCTGCGGTTATTCTGATCTCGACTAGCTTTTTTGTCGTGGATCAGAAAGAGGAAGCGGTCGTGCTCTTCCTGGGCAAAAAGGCCAGGATTGTCGGACCAGGGCTGAACTTCAAGCTTCCCCTGGGGATCGAGAAAAACCTCAACGTCCCCACCCAGCTCGTCTTCAAGAGAGAGTTCGGATTCAGAACTCTGCAGCCGGGTATCGAAACCATCTACTCTGCAGAGGACTACTCCAA